>NZ_AKJO01000181.1:0-99020 GCF_000282295.1 Pseudomonas sp. GM33 | reverse complement strand
AACATTGGGCAGAACCTGGTGTTCAAGGACGACGGGCCGAGCATCAGCACCACCGGCGCGGAGCCCACGCTGACAGTGGACGAGACGCTACTGGCGACCGACGCCACCCAGAGCTATGCCGCCAACTTCAACTCGGCGTTTGGCGCGGATGGTGCCGGAACGCTGACCTATGCGCTGGGCGTGGTGGCGGGAGCCTCCGGGCTGACGGACACGGCCTCGGGCGAGGCGGTCAACCTGTCGCTCAACGGCACCGTAGTGGAAGGTCGCACGGCCCTCGGCAATCAGCTGGTGTTCACCGTCAGCGTCGCCGCCGATGGCAGCGTCACGCTCGACCAACTCCGGGCCGTGGTCCATCCCGACCCAACCAATCCGGATGATTCGACGAGCCTGACCTCGGACAACCTGGTGACGCTGACGGCGACCATAACCGACAAGGAGGGTGACAGCGCCCAGGCGACGCTGAACATCGGGCAGAACCTGGTGTTCAAGGACGACGGGCCGAGCATCAGCACCACCGGCGTGGAGCCCACGCTGATAGTGGACGAGACGCTACTGACGACCGACGACACTCAGAGCTTCGCTGCCAACTTCAACTCGGCATTTGGCGCCGATGGGGCGGGCACGCTGAGCTATGCGCTGGGCGTGGCGGCCGGGGCCTCCGGGCTGACGGACACGGCCTCGGGCCAGGCGGTGAACCTGTCGCTCAATGGCACCGTGGTCGAAGGGCGTACGGCCACGAGCAACCTGCTGGTGTTCACGGTCGGCGTAGCCGCCAATGGCAGCGTCACGCTTGACCAACTCCGCGCCGTGGTGCATTCGGACCCAAACAATCCGGATGATTCGAGGACGTTGACCTCGGACAACCTGGTGACGCTGACGGCGATCAAGACCGACGGGGACGGCGACAGCGCCCAGGCGACGCTGAACATAGGGCAAAACCTGGTGTTCAAGGACGACGGGCCGGCACTCAGTTTCGGCAACCTGATCGGGACCGGTAGTGTCCTGGCGCAATCCGGGTTCTGGAATATGGCAACGGGAGCCGACGGGCTGGGTGCGGCCGGTCTGGATATCTCGTTGGTCAATAACCAGTTCACCCTCGTCAGGCCAGACAACACGACCACGACCGGGACCGGCACGCTCACCGAGCTGGCGCAGTCACCGGATGTCAATGGCGCGTACCAGTTCGCGGGAACCTTGACCGGTGATTTCGACAACAACGGTGCAACGGCGAATACCACCGTCGACTACACGTTGACCGCCTATGCCGATGGTCGCTATGCACTGGATCTGGTGCAGGGCTTCAGTTCGACGATCGTGCTCAGCAGTGCCGACGGCTCGCTCGCTGCGGGCGGCCCGGACTCGGTGCGCACATTGTTGATTCCTCAAACAAGTAACCCGGCTATTCCTTCGACATCCGAGGAGATCGTGTTCTTTTCCGCGAAGGCGCTTGCGTCGACTGCGGACATTCTGACCGGTATCGGGCTCGGAGCACCCGACCCCACCGAAGCCGCGCTACAGACCAACCCCCTGCCGTCGTACATTGACCCGGCGGCAATGAACGTCAGCACGTCCGGCATCGGCGTCGGCAACAACGTTTTCCAGGGCGATAACCTGGCGGCAATCAGCGCCGCCGATGAAAGTTTCGTCATCAATCCGGAGAGCCTGCTGACGGGAATGAAGGTCTTCATCGACAACTCCGTGGCGGGCTACAACACGGCGACCGAGGACCTGTACTACAGGATCTACTATGCCGATGGCTCGAATTCGAGCCTCGTCGAGGTGAACACACTGACGCCGGAGGCTGGCGGGCAGGTGTCCTTCCTCGTGCAGAAGGAGGGCACGACACTGATCGACGCTGTCCAGCTGACGATGGGCCGGGGCGATGTCAAGATCCCGGTGATCCAGTTCATTCAGCAGAGCGAGAGTCTGGCCAGCGATGTCCAGCTGGCGTTCAGCGCGACGCTGACGGACAAGGATGGGGACTCGGCGACGAGTACGTTTGCCGCCAACCTGTTCGCCAACGACCCGGCCAACGCCACCTTCGACTTCTCGCTGGTGGGCACGATCGGTAAGCAGGATGCGTTCAACATCGATCTGTCAGTCAATGAGAACTTGTACCAGGTCAGCGGCTTCGATGTTGGCTCGGGCACGCAAGACAAGCTGGTGCTCAACGGCGACCCGAACGCCGTTGTCCAATCGATCAACAACACCGGCGCAGACAGTGTCGTGACGGTTGCCGAGACTGGCGGACAAACAACGACCATCACCTTGGTCGGGGCTCATGTTCAGAGTACCGACATCTTTTTTGGCAGCGCCTGAGGCTTTGCGCGCATGAACGGAGGCGAGGGTGGCGCAGGAAACCACCCTCGCATTCTTTTTGCAGTTCTGATGCGAGATCCCCATGTTCCCATGCGCTGTGGACTGGCGAACAGCACAAGGCTTGAAGAGCGCAGGGTAGGTGCAGGTGGGCGAGGCAGGATTTACCGAGAACGACATCAGTCTTGCGGGGGCACTCTGTCCCGGATCAGCGACAAGGATGGGGGAATAGTGACGGCCTGGCCCTTGAAAGTGAGGGGCAGACCGCCTTCTATCGACTTGAAACTCAATCCAGTTCCACCCAGGCGGACTCGGTCGGCGCTTCGTTGGTGAGCCCGTGTTTCAGCGCATACATCAGCAAGTCGATGCGGTTGATCAGATTAAGCTTTTGATAGATGTTGCTGAGGTGGTTGTGCACGGTGTGCTCGCTGATCCCCAGGCGCCCGGCGATACTTACATATTTGGCGGACGGCTCACCCACGATGGCGCGAATCAGCTCTCTCTCGCGCAGCGTCAACCGCGCCTGTTTTGCCCGCTCCAGATTGCACTTCATGGGGATATGCCCGTTCGCGGCATAGCCGGAAAGGCCGCCGGCCCAGGCTCTATCCATTGCGCAGTCGCTATGGTGGACCTTGAGAATGGCCTGGATAATCGATTCCGTCGGGTCTTCCGCCAACACGATGCCGCGAGCGCCGGCCTCTATCGCCTGGGCAGCGGGGACGACTTCGTAAAGGCCCTTGAGCAGCAGCACCTTCATTTCGGCGCTACGGGTGAGCTCGGCGACGACATCCAGGGGATTCAGCGCATCCGGAAAGAAACTGAAAAAAATGACATCGGGCCGCATCTGATCGGCAAGATCCAGCGCCTGGGTATAGGTGGTGGCCTGTCCTGTCACTTCCATCCGGGGCTTTCTGGCATTGATCAAGTCGTGAAGGCCCATGAGTACGAGGGGGCGACAATCGATCAGCATCACGCCAATTGGCTCTTTTGGGGCGGTCATCATCTTCCTGACCCCCTTGAAAAGCCAATGATGGATTCCACCCGCAAATTACCCCGGGCCAACCATTTGCTCGCCAGGCAGCCGCGATCATCGGTAATCACCGACCCCGGAGCCATTTCCATCAACGGCCTCAGCAGGCGGCGCGAACGTTTCCAGAAGGCAGCCAAAGCCGGAGAGATCAGATAAATACGAATAATTATCAGTGGTTTGCGCATGATGATGTGCTCCCTCCCAGCTCTTAACTGATTCTAGGTCAACGCGCAGCGCTACCCGCCTACCCGTCCGTCAGTCCTCGATCCAGGTCCGGTGCGGCAAGGCCTGTTCGATGCTCTCGAGAAGCGGGAGTAACTCTCGAAAATCAAGGTATTAGGCCCACCATAGATGGCCAATTGCCAAGATCGGATCCACATCATGGTCGTCAATTAATCGACGAATGGCGATAACTTAGGAGCGCTAATATCAACCTAGTCAACTTTTCGGCGAAATACGCTTTGCCAGCCGCCAGTAATTGCGGGTGTTCATGTATTGCCGGTGTTCATGAATCAGCACGTTTTTGTGCGCGATGTCTCGTTTCCAGAAACGCCTTTACCTATTCAGAGTGAGCATTGGGGGTGGTTCTCAAGGGAATGCCATGGCTGGCCGATAACCCGGACAGTTACAAGCTTCTTCATCTGTGGCGGTCGGTGCATGTGCTGACTGGCGATGAGAAGCTGTTTGATGGCCAAGGGCTACCAGTTATCATCTGCGCGCCAAATCAAGGGCTGCGAAGCTGAGTCCGTCCGTGTATTTGCCTTTGGGTTCTCCTTCTTAAATTGCCTGGAAATCTTCGATGCTGTCGTATCACCAAAAGCGTTTTCTGATCGTCGATGATTTCTCGGACTTCCGCAGTTCGGTTCGCTCGATGCTGCGTGAACTGGGCGTCAAGGAAGTGGACACTGCCGATACCGGCGAACAGGCGCTGAAAATGTGTTCGCAGAAGGCCTACGATTTCATCCTGCAGGACTTTCACCTGGGCGACGGCAAGAAGAACGGCCAGCAGGTGCTCGAAGACCTGATGGAAGAAAAGTTGATCAGCCATGAGTCGGTGTTCGTGATGGTCACCGCCGAAACCAGCCAGGCCATGGTGCTCAGTGCGTTGGAGCATGAGCCCGATGCCTATCTGACCAAGCCGTTCAACCGTTCCAGCCTGGCTCAGCGCCTGGAGCGCCTGGAACAGCGCAAGACCTTGCTCAAGCCGATCCTGCAGGCGCTCGACCGGGGCAAGCCGATGGAGGTGCTCAACGCCTGCATCGCCCTGTGCAAGCAAGACATCCGTTACTCGCCGCTATGCCTGCGCTATCGTGCCGATGCCTTGCGCGACCTCAATCAGAACGAAGCGCTGGAGCGGCTGTACGACGGCATCATCGCCGACCGTCCGTTGCCCTGGGCGTTTGCCGGGCTGGGCAAGTTGCTGTTCAAGCGCGGTCAGGTCGGGCAGGCCAAAGGTATCTACGAAAAAGCCCTGAAAGTCTTTCCGATGATGCCGTCGCTGTATGACGGCATGGCTGACGTGCTGGTCGCCGAAGGGGACACCAAGGGGGCGCAGCGCGTTCTCGAAGAAGCGATTCGCCTGTCGCCGCTGGCAGTGCGCCGGCAAGCGATGCTGGGCAAGCTGGCAATGACCAATGAAGACTTCGATACTGCTTCCAAAGCCTATCGTCAGGCTGTGGCCCAAGGCGCGCAGTCGCGTTTCAAGGACCCTGAAAGTAACCTCGGCCTGGCTCACGCCTTGATCAGCAAGGGCCGCGACAGGGGGCTGGATACCCGCACCCGGCTGGAAATCAACACCACGTTGAGCGCAGTGGCCAAGGACAACCCTGGCGACCCTGGCCTGCAAATTCGTGCGCGCTTGATGAAGGCCACCAGTCTGCTGATCAACGATGCGGAAACGGCCGACAAGCTCACCGAGCAGGCACTGTTGCGCCTCGATGGCATGGAGCAGTTCATGAGCGCCGAAGCGGCGCTGCTGGTGGCCCAGCAACTGAAAATGCTCGGGCAGTCCGAGGCCGGCACCGCGATGCTGAAAAACTGCGTGGAAATCTACGGCGACGATCCGGCGGTGATGAAGGACATCGCCAAGCAGACCGACGACCCGAGCATCCTCAATTCCGGCAACGCCGCGGCTGAACTCAACCGTCAGGGGGTGCGCGTCTACAAGACCGGCAATCTGGTGGAGGCCCGGCAGGTCTTCCGCAAAGCCCTGGCCATGCAACCGAAGAACATCAGTATCGCCCTGAACATGGCGCAGTCGTTGTTGCACGGCACCGATACCAGCGTTGCTTCGGCGGAGTTGGAGGAATGCCGGACCTGCCTGAAAATGGTCGGCCTGATGCCCGACACCGATGCGCGTTTTCCACGTTACCAAAAGCTCAAAAGCAAGGCGTTTGGCCAATGAACGAACACGAACAGGCACTGGACTTCTCCACGGTGATCGCCTCCACCGTGCACGACATGAAGAACTCGCTGGCCATGCTGATGCAGGCCCACAGCCAGTGGCTGGGGCGATTGTCGGAGTCGGTGCAGCAGACGCCGGAGCAGGGCGTGATCGACTTCGAGTTCGCCCACCTCAACGGCATGCTGGTGCAGTTGCTGGGGCTGTACAAGCTCGGCGTCAACCAGATGCCGTTGCAACCGGCTTACCATGAGCTGGACGACTTCATCGAAGCGCAACTGGCGTGTCATCAAGAGGTGTTCGCCAGCCGCGGCATCATGGCCACCTATGAAGTGGACCCGCTGAGCCCGCTGGGTTTCTTCGACCGTGAGTTGATCGCGTCGGTATTGGCCAACTGCATCAACAACGCCATTCGTTTTGCACGGCATGCTGTTCTGATCAGTGTCAGTGACGAAGCCGGGCAACTGGTATTGACCATCAATGACGATGGCGAGGGCTATCCGGCGCCGATGATCGAGCGTCAGGCCGATTACGCCCAGGGCATCAATCAAAGCACCGGCAGCACCGGGCTGGGCCTGTACTTTGCCGGACGAATTGCCGCGCTGCATCAACGCAACGGCGTGGGCGGGCACACCGAAATCAGCAATGGCGGTCCGTTGGGCGGTGGGGTGTTCAGACTTTTCCTCCCATGATTGTTTCTCGCAGGAGCTGCCGAAGGCTGCGATCTTTTGATCCTGGAAATTAAAAGATCGCAGCCTTCGGCAGCTCCTACGGGTTTTTGCGTCTTTATTGATGTGGGCTGCTTGAAATTCCGAACACGCGGAGCCTATTTTGTACGGTCGCCGTTCGCGGCCCGCACAATAACAAGGATAGCGTCATGACGACCGTTGGCCTGAGTTCACTCGCGCAGCGATTGACGGGCATTGATGAAGTTGAATGTGTCACGCCGGATTTGAACGGCGTTCCACGGGGCAAAGTGATGACCTCCGAGGGATTTCTCGACGGTCGACGTTTGCAGCTGGCGCGGGGTGTGCTGCTGCAATGCATCATGGGCGGATACCCGCCGGCGCGTTTTTATGGCAGCGATGACGGCGACCTGGCGCTGATTCCGGACCCTGCACAAATCCACCGCTTGCCCTGGAGCAGTCCACCGCGCGCTTTCGCCATTTGCGACGCGAACGAACTGGGCACTACCACCAGCTCCAACCTGTCGACCCGTGGCCAGCTCAAGGCGGTGATTGCCCGTTACGCGGCCCGCGGCCTGGCGCCTGTGGTGGCGACCGAGCTTGAGTTCTTCGTTTTTGCGCCTAACACCGACCCGACTCAATCGTTCCAGCCACCGGTGGGGCAGGACGGTCGTCGCGAGGATGGTCAGTCGGCGTTCAGCGTCAGTTCCAACAACGGCTTGCGGCCGTTCTTCAATGAAGTCTACGCGTGCATGGCGGCCCTGGGATTGCCCCGCGATACCTTCATGCACGAGATGGGTGTCAGCCAGTTCGAGATCAACCTGCTGCATGGCGATCCATTGCTGCTGGCCGACCAGACGTTCCTGTTCAAGCACCTGCTCAAGGAAGTGGCTCTCAAGCACGGCCTGAGCGTGGTGTGCATGGCCAAGCCGTTGGCGCATACGCCGGGCAGTTCGATGCATATCCACCAGAGTGTGGTCGAGATCGATTCGGGGCGTAACGTGTTCAGTGACGAGGCGGGGCAGGAGACAGCCACCTTCCGCCATTTCATTGCCGGCCAGCAAGTGTGCATGGCCGACTTCACCGCATTGTTTGCGCCGAACGTGAACTCCTATCAGCGCTTGTGCCACCCTTACGCCTCACCGAACAATGCCTGCTGGTCCCACGACAACCGGGCGGCCGGCCTGCGTATCCCAGCCAGTTTGCCAGTGGCTCGTCGGGTCGAAAATCGTTTGCCCGGCGCCGATGCCAACCCGTATCTGGCGATTGCCGCAAGCCTGGCGGCAGGGTTGCATGGCATCGAGAACGCATTGGAGCCGAGCGCACCGATCCAGGGTGAATTCGAAGTGCCGGACAATCTTTCATTGCCGTGTACCTTGCATGCGGCTCTTGAGCGTCTGAAAGGTAGCCAGTTGGCCAAGGAACTGTTCGGCACGGAATTCATCGAAGGCTACATCGCTTCGAAGACCCTGGAGCTGAGCAGTTTCCATGATGAAATTACGCCCTGGGAACGACGTGTTTTAGCCGCCCAGGCCTGACGATCTGTCGACATCCGGCTATCGTTTAGCGATAGCCGATTCTCACTGCAAGGAGCCGCTCGGAACGCCGATGCGCCAAATCTGGAAATCCTTTCGAGCACTGTATTTCGCCTCGCTGATGATGTTGATCGGCTCGGGCCTGTTGAGTACTTACCTGGGCTTGCGCCTGGCGGCCGACCATGTCGACAGCCTGTGGGTCGGTGCGTTGATGGCCGCCAACTATTTCGGCCTGGTGCTGGGGGGCAAGATCGGTCACCGCTTGATTGCCCGGGTCGGGCATATCCGGGCCTACTCGGCCTGTGCCGGGATCGTCGGCGCGGCGGTGCTCGGCCATGGCCTGGTCGATTGGCTGCCGGCCTGGCTGTTCCTGCGGGTCATAGTGGGTCTGGGCATGATGTGCCAGTACATGGTGATCGAGAGCTGGCTCAATGAGCAGGCCGATGCCAATCAGCGCGGCATGGTGTTCAGCGGTTACATGATCGCTTCGTACCTGGGCCTGGTGCTGGGGCAGCTGATACTGGTCATGCACCCGGCGCTGGGGCTGGAGCTGCTGATGCTGGTCGCCCTGTGTTTTGCCCTGTGCCTGGTGCCTGTGGCCCTGACCCGGCGGATTCACCCTGCGCCCTTGCATCCTGCACCGATGGAGCCACGGTTCTTTATCAAGCGTGTCCCGCAATCATTGAGTACGGTGCTCGGGGCGGGCCTGATTGTCGGTTCGTTCTACGGTCTGGCGCCGCTGTATGCCTCGCAGCAAGGGTTGTCCACGGAGCAGGTCGGTTTGTTCATGGGTAGCTGCATTTTTGCCGGGCTGCTGGTGCAGTGGCCGTTGGGCTGGTTGTCCGACCGCTACGATCGGGCCGTGCTGATCCGCAGTTTCGCGTTCAGCCTGGCACTGGCTGCACTGCCGCTGGCGATCATGCCGCAGGTGCCGCTGGAGGTTTTGTTCATCGCCGGGTTCCTCTGCTCGCTGGTGCAGTTCTGCCTGTATCCGTTGGCGGTGGCGTTCTCCAATGACCACGTCGAAGGCGATCGCCGGGTGTCCCTGACGGCGATGTTGCTGGTCACCTATGGCGTGGGTGCGAGTATCGGGCCGCTGGTGGCCGGTGTGCTGATGAAGCTGTTTGGCAGCCAGATGCTCTATGCGTTCTTCAGTTTCTTTGCGTTGGTGCTGGTGTGGCGGATTCGCCCGAAAGCGGTGACCAACCTGCATCAGGTCGACGACGCACCGCTGCATCACGTGGCCATGCCGGACAATATGACGAGTTCGCCACTGGTGGCCTGCCTCGACCCGCGTGTCGATGAGCAGGTGGTGCAGGAGCAGATGCACACTCCGGTGAGTACCGGGCCAGAGCCTGAGCAAGAATCTGAATCGGTCACCGAAACAGAAACCGATCAGCCGCCGCAAGACCCTGATACAGGGCGGGACCCTAACTTCAGCGAGGCCAGGCCTTAAAGCCGGGGCACAAAAAAACGGGCAGTCACCGCAAGGGACTGCCCGTTTTTTTGGAAGCTCTATCAGATGTCGTCTTTGTCGAAGCGGCGCGCTTCACGTTGCAACTGGTAGACGAAACGTTCGACCTGGCGCTGCACCAGCCCGCTCATGTTGTGGAAGCGAACGCCGGCGAAGGTGGTGGAGATCTTTTCTTCGAAGTGCAGATAACGCAACTCGACCGGCGCCGTCATCTTGCCAAAGGGCAAGTCGGCGTTGAAGCGGTCGTACACCTGACCCAGTTGCAGGCTGCCCGTGATGTCGCCGTCGAAACGCAGTTTGCAGCCGGTCGCGGAAATATCCAGCAGCTTGCCGCTGATGGGGGCCTTGATCTTTTCGCCGTCGAGATTGACGTTGACCAGTTGTGCGAGTTTCAAGGCCGCGCGGAACGCATTGCGGCGCTGGTGGTACACCACTTCATCGGGCAGAGTGCCGCGATAGCAGCGGCTGCCACCGGATTCGTCGATCTGCAATTGGCCGTTGCTTTCCCAGGCAATGCGCACACCTTCGTGGAAGCCTTCGACCCTGAAGGGTTCGCCCGCCATCAGGTAGCGCTCGCCATCGCGAGGGATCATTTCGTCCAGGGCGATCATGTTGTTTTCACGGTCCAGGTCCACCAGATAGCTCTGGAAGCGCTGGCTGCGCTCGTGGAACGTGATGATCAGCGGGTCATGGCTTTCGAGCAGCTGGCGCAGATTGCTGGAGATTTCCAAGGGCGTGGAGAGCACCTTGGGGGGCTGCGGAGCATCATCCACGGATAAGGCATTGGACACGGTTAATCAATCTCCAGACAAAATTTGACTACGACTGGCCAGCATTTTGCCAGCATCTTTCGCGTCTTGGATAGAGCGGGCGCATCAAGCGGCCTAAGCCTGACTGAGCGGGCGCGGCTTAGCAAGCTTGGAGAATGTTCCGCTGGCATCGTAGAGCGCCGGGGTTTCACCACCGTTGAGAATTCTCAGCTGGGTGGCCGTAGCGGCCTGCTGAGTGAGGATCGATTGACCGTTGCTGGCATTGCTGGCCTGGCACTGGACCAGGAGATCGCTCAGCACGTCACTTTGCGTCAGCAACTGGTCGCCAATGCTCGACTGGCTGGCCAGTTGCTCCAGCCCGCCGCGGTTGGTCGGCAGGTTGAGGCTGGCGAGAATTTCACTGCGCTTGCGCCCATGCTGTTCGAGCAAGACGACCAATGCCTGTTTCTGCGCCAGGATGCCCTCGAGCAATGGCATGTCACGGCCATGCAAGGCGAGGGATTCGGTCTGCAGCAATTCCAGCAGGTGTTGCGCTGGAGCAAAGTCATCGGTGATCAGTTGCAGTAGCTGAGTGTCGTGCATGGCTGGCCTTGGGTTTTAAGCGTCCAAAAGCCTGGCGCCGGCGGTGGCCTAGCGCTGGGCTTCGAAGTTGAGCAGTTTGCTGGCTACACGGTTGCTGTCGACTTTATAGCTGCCATCGGCAATCGCTGCTTTCAACTCGGCCACGCGGGCTTTGTCGACGGCAGGCTGATCGCGCAGCGTGTCAGTGACCTTCTGCAACTGTTGAGCCTCATTGCTGATATGTACCGATTCCCCGCTGTTGACGGTACCGGCCTGTTCGGCCGCGGATTCCAGCGGCGCGGTTTTGCCGGCTTCGGCGCTTTCCTTGCTGGCGCTGGTACGTGTACTGCCCGTCAGGGACGAGGAGCTGTTCAAACGGCTGAAATCGATGACCATGATAAAAAAACCTCTGGGAATTTGGACGCTTGCCATGGTTTCGGCCATTCCCTGGAAAACTTTAGGCTCATTTATCAATGAACCTCGCGCGCGTCAGCGCTTGCCCTGCATGGAGCACAGTCTAGGGAACAGCCGCGACGAGCGCCACATTCCGATGAGCCGAGCGCCTTACATGGACACTTCCACCTGCCCCGGCGCCATGACCTGCGCCTTGATGACTCGCTGGGAGTTGAGGTTTTTCACCCGGATCTGTTCGCTAAGGCTGCCGTTCGACAGGGCTTCGCCGGGCATGCGCACGCTGAGCGTACCGCTGCGGGCGGTAATCACCACCTGATCCCCCTTGCGGATCACCTCGGCCTGTTCGATATGTACCAGGGTAATCACCTGGTCGGTGACCATTGGTCGGGTCAATCGCTGCCCGATCGCCTGGTCGAGGGACGTCAGGTAGCCCTGGCTGATCAGGCTGATATCGCGCTCGCGCAGCACCACATCTTCAGGCTCGACAATGGCGGCACGGCGCAGTGGCCGGGCGCTGGTCACGACATCGCGAAACAGGCGGACTTGAGCGGGTACGAAGACAGTCCAGGGGGAGGCGCCCTCGCAGCGGACCTTGACCGTGACCCGTCCCAGTGGCTTGGGACTCTCGAGCGTTGCTGTCAATTCCTTGTCGCACATGGGCATGTGCATGCGCGGGTCGAGCGGGTTGACCTGGATCTCGTAGCGACCTTCCGTTTGACTGGTTGCCAAATAGTCTTCTACGGTGAATTCAAGAAAGCCCTGAGTGACGCCGATAAGCATGTCAGGCAAGGTAACCGCGTCAGCAAGGGCAGGGCTGCCAGCGTTGAACAGGCAAACAGCCGCCAGCACGCCGAGCAATTTGCGGTAGGGTGTGGTCAGGCGTCGAAAAAATGTCGGTTCTGTGTTCATAACGATTAAAAAAGCAAGCGCCGTGCCGTTTAGTGATGAAGGCGCGTCGCAACAACACTTGGCGTTGGTGTAGGAGTCTGGGCATGGCTGGTGTAATGGATTCGGTAAACCAGCGCACGCAACTGGTGGGGCAGAATCGCCTTGAGCTGTTGTTGTTCCGTCTCGACGGCCAGCAGCTCTACGGGATCAACGTATTCAAGGTTCGGGAGGTGCTGCAATGCCCCAAACTGACGTTGATGCCCAAGTCCAGTCCTGTCGTGTGCGGTGTGGCGAACATCCGGGGGGCAACCATTCCGATCCTTGATCTGGCGATGGCGACCGGCTCCGGTGCGTTGAAGGACAAGAACAATCCGTTCGTGATCATCACGGAGTACAACACCAAGACCCAGGGTTTCCTGGTGCGCTCGGTGGAGCGCATCGTCAACATGAACTGGGAAGAGATCCATCCGCCACCCAAGGGCACCGGGCGCGATCACTACCTGACGGCGGTGACGCGGGTCGACAATCAGTTGGTCGAAATCATCGATGTCGAGAAGGTGCTCGCGGAAGTGGCACCGACGCCGGAAGCGATTTCCGTCGGCGTGGTGGATGTCGAAACCCAGCACAAGGCGCTTTCGTTGCGCGTGCTGACGGTCGACGACTCCTCGGTGGCGCGCAAGCAGGTCACACGTTGCCTGCAAACGGTCGGCGTCGAAGTAGTGGCGTTGAACGATGGTCGGCAAGCGCTGGATTACCTGCGCAAACTGGTCGACGAGGGCAAGAAGCCGGAAGAAGAGTTCCTGATGATGATCTCCGACATCGAGATGCCGGAGATGGACGGGTACACCCTGACGGCGGAAATCCGCAACGACCCGCGCATGCAAAAGCTTCATATCATCCTGCATACTTCGTTGTCGGGGGTATTCAATCAGGCGATGGTCAAGAAGGTCGGTGCCGATGACTTCCTGGCCAAGTTCCGTCCTGATGACCTGGCATCCCGGGTAGTCGACCGGATCAAAGCAGCAGATATCAGCTAGGGGCCTGCGCCCCTGGCAGTCAACACGATTTAAGAGGCGGCATCATTGTCTACGGGTAATTTGGATTTCGAACAGTTCCGGGTATTCCTGGAAAAAGCCTGTGGCATTTTGCTCGGTGAAAACAAGCAGTACCTGGTCTCCAGCCGTCTCAACAAACTGATGGAACAGCAAGGCATCAAGTCTTTGGGTGAGCTGGTTCAGCGCATGCAGACCCAGCCGCGCAGCGGTTTGCGCGAACAGGTGGTGGATGCCATGACCACCAACGAAACCCTGTGGTTTCGTGACACTTACCCGTTTGAAGTCTTGAAGAACAAGGTCCTGCCCGAAGCGATCAAGGCCAGCCCCGGCCAGCGCCTGCGTATCTGGTCGGCGGCGTGCTCGTCGGGCCAGGAACCGTATTCGCTTTCGATGTCCATCGACGAATTCGAGCGGGTCAACATGGGCCAGTTGAGGATGGGCGTACAGATCGTTGCCACCGACCTGTCCGGCACCATGCTGAACAACTGCAAGACCGGCGAGTACGACAGCCTGGCCATCGGCCGCGGTCTGTCGCCCGAGCGCCTGCAGCGTTATTTCGACCCGAAAGGGCCGGGGCGCTGGGCGATCAAGGCGCCGATCAAGAGCCGGGTGGAGTTCCGTTCGTTCAACTTGCTGGACAGTTACGCGAGCCTCGGCAAGTTCGACATCGTGTTCTGCCGCAACGTGCTGATCTACTTCTCCGCCGAGGTGAAGAAGGACATCCTGTTGCGCATCCACAGCACGTTGAAGCCGGGGGGTTACCTGTTCCTCGGTGCTTCCGAAGCGTTGAACGGTTTGCCGGATCATTACCAGATGGTCCAGTGCAGCCCGGGGATCATTTACCAGGCGAAGTGATTTCGCTGGTGTTGTCAAAAAACGGGAGTCCTCAGGGCTCCTGTTTTTTATGTCTGCAAATGATCATTTGAAATCACCACACCCCTTGTGGGAGCGGGCTTGCCCGCGAAGGCGTCGTGTCAGTCGATATCAACTTTGCCTGACACACCGCTTTCGCGGGCAAGCCCGCTCCCACAGGGTCAGTTGGTGTCTTCGTAAGCGGTGCCAAGCGGCAGAAAAGCGGCAGGCGGCGGAAAACCGTTGCCGCTTTTCTGGCATTGCCGCGTTGCCATGTCCGGCAAAGCCCCGGTTTCCGGGCTTTTTTGAATTGGCATGGGGCTTGCTATGTCGATCCTACGAAAAATCAGGTCACCCGAAGGTTTCCCGACATGAGCATCAGCTTCGATAAAGCGCTCGGTATCCACGAACAAGCCCTGGGCTTCCGCGCCCAGCGTGCCGAAGTCCTGGCCAATAACATCGCCAACGCCGATACCCCGAACTACAAGGCTCGGGACCTGGATTTCTCGAAAGTGCTCGCCGAGCAGAACGAGAAAACCAAAAGCGGCACCTTCGCCTTGAACATGACCAACAGTCGTCATATCGAAGCTGAAGGCCTGGGCAATGGCGACGAGTCGTTGCTGTATCGCACACCGATGCAACCGTCGATCGACCAGAACACCGTGGACGCTCAGCTGGAACAGTCGAACTACGCGGAAAACGCGGTCAACTTCCAGGCCAGCTTCACCCTGCTCAACAGCAAATTCAAAGGGCTGGTGTCAGCCCTGCGCGGAGAGTAAGCCATGTCTCTATCCAGTGTTTTCAACATTGCCGGTAGCGGCATGAGTGCGCAGACCACGCGTTTGAACACCGTCGCCTCGAACATCGCCAACGCCGAGACCGTCTCGTCGAGCATCGACCAGACCTACCGCGCGCGTCACCCGGTGTTCGCCACGATGTTCCAGGGCGGCCAGAGCGGCGGCAGCGACTCGCTGTTCCAGAGCCAGGACGCCGCCGGTCAAGGCGTGCAGGTGCTGGGTGTGGTCGAAGACCAGAGCAATCTCGAGGCGCGCTACGAGCCGAACCATCCGGCCGCCGATGCCAAGGGTTACGTCTACTACCCGAACGTCAACGTGGTTGAAGAAATGGCCGACATGATTTCCGCGAGCCGTTCGTTCCAGACCAACGCCGAAATGATGAACACCGCCAAAACCATGATGCAGAAAGTCCTGACCCTCGGTCAGTGATAAGGGGCGACTCAGATGAGTGTTACCGATTCCACCAGCGGTTTGAGCCTCAACGACATCCTGGCCAACTCTTCGATCAAGACCAACGCCACGACTGACGGCCTCGCCTCTGCAGCCGGCAGCACCTCGGGCAACAAGGCCCTGGGCAAGGATGCGTTCCTGCAGTTGCTGGTAACCCAGCTGAAAAACCAGAACCCGCTGGAGCCTCAGGACAACGGTGCGTTCGTGGCCCAGCTGGCGCAGTTCAGCAGCCTGGAAGGCATCACCACGCTCAACGACACCGTGAGCGGCCTGGCCAGCAATTACAACTCGTCCCAGGCCTTGCAGGCGTCGTCGCTGGTGGGCCGTTCGGTCATTGCGCCGGGCGACAAGGCCGTGGTCGATACCACCAAGAGCCTGAGCGGCACGGTGGTGGTGCCGTCTTCGGTGGCGTCGGCCACCCTGAAGATCACCGACTCAGCCGGCAAGACCGTGCGCACCATCGACCTCGGTTCGCAGAAGGCCGGCAACGCCAGCTTCATCTGGGACGGCAAGAACGATGCGGGTGAGACGGTACCTGCCGGCACCTACACCTTCGGTGCCACGACCACGATCGATGGCACTTCCGTCGCGTTGATCACCAACCTGCCGGCGACCGTCAACAGCGTGACCATCAGCCAGACCGGCGGTGAGTTGATGCTCAATCTGGCCGGGCTGGGCAGCGTTGCCCTGTCCAAAGTACAAACCATTGGTATGTAAAGCCGACTAACCCGGCATAAAGGAGTGGAAGATGTCTTTCAATATCGGCCTTAGCGGTCTCTTTGCAGCCAACAAACAACTGGACGTGACCGGCAACAACATCGCCAACGTCGCGACCACCGGTTTCAAATCGTCCCGTGCAGAATTCGAAGACGTGTACTCGGCGACCCGCCTGGGCACCGGCAGCAAGACCGTCGGTAACGGCGTACGCCTGGCCAACGTTTCCCAACAGTTCACCCAGGGTGACGTGAGCAACACCGGCAACGTGCTCGACATGGGTATCCAGGGCAACGGTTTCTTTGTCCTGAGCGACAACGGTTCGCTGACCTACACCCGTTCCGGTACGTTCAAGACCGACAAGGACGGCTACGTCACCAACAGCGACGGCACTTCCCGCCTGCAAGGCTACGGTGTGGATTCCAGCGGCAAGATCGTCAACGGCGTGCTGACCGACCTGCGGATCGACACCTCCAACCTGGCGCCGAAGTCCACCAGCAACGTGTCGTCGACGATCAACCTGAACTCCACGTCGCCGGTGATCGACCAGGCGGTTGCGACCAACAAGTTCGACCCGTCCAAGACCGGGACCTTTACCAAGTCGTTCAGTACCCCGATCTTCGATACTCAGGGGAACCAGCACAGTATGGATCAATACATGGTCAAGACTGGCGCGAACACCTGGGATACCTACACCCTGATCGATGGTCGCAACCCGGACGGCAGTGATCCTACCGTTACCGCGCCGGTTGCTTCGACCATGTCGTTCGATGCCACCGGCAAACTGACTTCGGTCAGCACACCTGTGACGCCGCCAACCACGCCACCGACTTCGGTGATCAGCAGTGACCTGAAAATCACCAACTGGACTCCGGGTAGTGTCACCAATGGCGTCTGGACTGGCAACGGCGCAGCAGCCGATCCGGCTGGTTTGACCATCGCGATGGCCAACACCACCCAGTTCAACGCCGACACCGCGCGCTCGATTCCATCGCAGAACGGTTATGCCACTGGCCAGATCACCAACCTGACCATCGACGGCAGCGGTGTGCTGCTGGCCAACTTCAGCAACAACCAGACCAAGCCGATCGGCCAGATTTCCCTGGCCAGCTTCACCAACGAGCAGGGCCTGCAGCCGGTAGGCGGCACCAGCTGGAAAGAAACCTACACCTCGGGCATCCCGGGCTACGATGCGCCGCAGACTGGCACCCTGGGTTCAATCGTTTCCAATTCCCTGGAACAGTCCAACGTCAACCTGACCAACGAGCTGGTCGACCTGATCAAGGGGCAGAGCAACTACCAGGCGAACGCCAAGACCATTTCTACCGAGAGCACCATCATGCAGACCATCATTCAGATGGCTTGATGCTGGGCGGCGCTGCATAAAAAGCCCCTCGTGAGAGGGGCTTTTTTGTGAGTGCAAGATACAAATTAAAAGATCGCAGCCTCGCTTCGCTCGACAGCTCCTACAGGGATCGCATTTCAATGTAGGAGCTGTCGAGCGAAGCGAGGCTGCGATCTTTTTCATGGGCAAAAGAAACCCCCGATAAACCAGAGGCTCATCGGGGGTTTTTAGTCAGCACCTTTCAGTGCTTACCGGCTCAGCTTATTGGCAAGCTTCGCAATCCGGCTCGTCGATGGCGCAAGCCTTCGGCACTGGAGCAGGGCCGGCAGGCGCTGCCAGGACCGAGTCTTCACCGTGGTTGCCGCCGCTGGAAACAGCGTTCAGCTTGCCGGTGTTAATGGTCGACTTCTCGGTGCTGGTTGCGGCCAGGGCACGGAGGTAGTAAGTGGTTTTCAGGCCACGGTACCAGGCCATGCGGTAGGTCACGTCCAGCTTCTTGCCCGAAGCGCCGGCGATATACAGGTTCAGCGACTGAGCCTGGTCGATCCACTTCTGGCGACGGCTGGCAGCGTCGACGATCCACTTGGTGTCCACTTCGAAGGCAGTCGCATAGAGCTCTTTGAGTTCTTGCGGGATGCGCTCGATCTGCTGCACCGAACCGTCGTAGTACTTCAGGTCGTTGATCATGACCGAGTCCCACAGACCGCGAGCCTTGAGGTCGCGAACCAGGTACGGGTTGATCACGGTGAATTCGCCCGACAGGTTCGATTTCACATACAGGTTCTGGTAGGTCGGTTCGATCGACTGCGATACGCCGGTGATGTTGGCGATGGTCGCGGTCGGTGCGATGGCCATGATGTTGGAGTTACGAATGCCTTTCTGTACACGGGCGCGAACCGGTGCCCAGTCCAGGGTTTCGTTCAGGTCGACGTCGATGTACTTCTGGCCACGGGCCTCGATCAGGATCTGTTGCGAATCCAGCGGCAGGATGCCTTTGGACCACAGCGAACCCTGGAACGTCTCATACGAGCCGCGCTCGTCGGCCAGGTCGCAGGAAGCCTGGATCGCGTAGTAGCTGACCGCTTCCATCGACTTGTCGGCGAACTCGACGGCTGCGTCGGAACCGTAAGGGATGTGCTGCAGGTACAAGGCGTCCTGGAAGCCCATGATGCCCAGGCCGACCGGACGGTGCTTGAAGTTGGAGTTCTTCGCTTGCGGCACCGAGTAGTAGTTGATGTCGATCACGTTGTCGAGCATGCGCACGGCGGTGTTCACGGTGCGTTGCAGCTTGGCGGTGTCCAGCTTGCCGTCGACGATGTGGTTCGGCAGGTTGATCGAGCCCAGGTTGCAAACGGCGATCTCGTCCTTGTTGGTGTTCAAGGTGATCTCGGTGCACAGGTTCGAGCTGTGGACCACGCCGACGTGCTGCTGCGGGCTGCGCAGGTTGCACGGGTCCTTGAAGGTCAGCCACGGGTGGCCGGTTTCGAACAGCATGGACAGCATTTTGCGCCACAGGTCTTTGGCCTGGATGGTCTTGAACAGCTTGACCTTGCCCGGGTACTCGGTCAGGGCTTCGTAGTACTCGTAGCGCTCTTCGAAGGCCTTGCCGGTCAGGTCGTGCAGGTCCGGCACTTCGGATGGCGAGAACAGGGTCCACTTGCCGTCATCGAAGACGCGCTTCATGAACAGGTCAGGGATCCAGTTGGCGGTGTTCATGTCGTGGGTACGACGACGGTCATCACCGGTGTTCTTACGGAGTTCGATGAACTCTTCGATGTCCATGTGCCAGGTTTCCAGGTAGGCACACACAGCGCCTTTGCGCTTGCCACCCTGGTTAACGGCTACGGCGGTGTCGTTCACGACTTTCAGGAACGGAACCACGCCCTGGGATTTGCCGTTGGTGCCCTTGATGTACGAACCCAACGCACGAACCGGGGTCCAGTCGTTGCCCAGGCCGCCTGCGAATTTCGACAGCATGGCGTTGTCGTGGATCGCGTGGTAGATGCCCGACAGGTCATCCGGCACGGTGGTCAGGTAGCAGCTCGACAGCTGTGGACGCAGGGTACCGGCGTTGAACAGGGTCGGGGTCGAAGCCATGTAGTCGAAGGACGACAACAGGTTGTAGAACTCGATGGCACGGGCTTCGCGGTCTTTCTCTTCGATCGCCAGGCCCATGGCCACGCGCATGAAGAAGATCTGCGGCAGTTCGAAACGCACGCCATCCTTGTGGATGAAGTAACGGTCGTACAGGGTCTGCAGGCCAAGATAGGTGAATTGCTGGTCGCGCTCGTGGTTGATCGCCTTGCCCAGTTTTTCCAGGTCGAAGGAGGCCAGTTCAGGGTTCAGCAGCTCGTATTCGATACCCTTGGCGATGTAGGCCGGCAGCGCCTTGGCGTACAGGTCGACCATCTCGTGGTGGGTGGCGCTTTCGGCGACGCCGAGGAAGCCCAGGCCTTCGGCACGCAGGGTGTCCATCAGCAGGCGGGCGGTCACGAACGAGTAGTTCGGCTCGCGCTCGACCAGGGTACGGGCAGTCATCACCAGAGCGGTGTTGACGTCGGTCAGGGCCACGCCGTCGTACAGGTTTTTCAGGGTTTCGCGCTGGATCAGGTCGCCGTCGACTTCTTCCAGGCCTTCGCACGCTTCGGTGACGATGGTGTTCAGGCGGCCCATGTCCAGCGGCGCCAGGCTGCCGTCGGCACGGGTGATGCGGATCGACGGGTGCGCTTGTACCGGCTCTTCGGTGGTACGAACGGCACGTTCCTTGGAACGGGCGTCACGGTAGATCACGTAGTCGCGAGCGACTTTCTGCTCGCCGGCACGCATCAGGGCCAGTTCGACCTGGTCCTGGATTTCTTCGATGTGGATGGTGCCGCCCGATGGCATGCGACGCTTGAAGGTCGCGGTGACCTGTTCGGTCAGGCGGGCAACGGTGTCGTGGATTCGCGACGAGGCGGCAGCGGTGCCGCCCTCAACTGCGAGAAACGCTTTGGTGATGGCGACGGTGATTTTGTCATCGGTGTAGGGAACGACAGTGCCGTTACGCTTGATCACGCGCAGTTGGCCAGGCGCGGTGGCGGACAGATCCGAATTCGAATCAGCGGCCTGCGGCAAGGTGCCCTGCGGGTTCTCGCGAGTTGTGTCGGTTTGCATGGGGGAGTGTCTCCACATTCTCTATGTTTGTTTGGGCACCATCACGGTGCCCACCGTTCCGTCCTGAAGCACTACAACCGGCGAGCGCCGGGCATAACAACTTCGGGACAGTAGGAAGGGGGCTTTATGGGGCGCCGCTTCCATGCCGAAGTCTTTGGTCTCACGCCTTGGGCCTGAAACCTTGGTCCTTTGCAGGTGACAGTTGGGACTGCAACACCCGTACCGTTTTCACCACTCGGGGCCGAAACACAGTAGCCATCCGCATGCGCGGTTTGGTCTTTCGAAAATACGTTTGGTTCAACCGGACAGAGGCAATAAAAGCGCTTGAAATTGGTGTCTGGTTTGTGTTTGGTTTTTTGCGAAAAACCCTATATCTAGGGTTTTTTTAGCGCCGGGCTACAAGATAATGCGTTTTAGGGGAGGATTGCAACGTACTACCTGTGGATAAACCTGTGCGTAAATTGTGTGTGAAAGAGGGAACCGGCGTGTAGGCCGCGACGCTGCTGGACCGGACCTTTTTTCAGCGAATTTCTGCGTTCGAAAACGCTCGGTCAGATTTTTAAGGGCGCGAACCCTATCACAAAAAACCGCGTTGTCCGAACGCATTTACCCGCTTGTGTTCTCGACGAGCGGCGTTTATACATTCGGCCCAGCGTGTATACATATTTGTCCCCCCGAATCATTACAAAAAAACGGGCGGAT
Organism: Pseudomonas sp. GM33; assembly: GCF_000282295.1. Taxonomy (NCBI): domain Bacteria; kingdom Pseudomonadati; phylum Pseudomonadota; class Gammaproteobacteria; order Pseudomonadales; family Pseudomonadaceae; genus Pseudomonas; species Pseudomonas sp. GM33. Next base: position 77,877 of record NZ_AKJO01000181.1, on the reverse strand, counting down.
CCTTCCTTATTAGTGTTTTTGGCAAGTAGAGGTCACCCGTGGAGCAAGAAGCCTGGCAGGTATTGATTGTGGAGGACGACCAGCGACTGGCCGAACTGACCCGCGATTACCTGGAAGCCAACGGCCTGCGTGTGTCGATCGAAGGGGATGGTGCCCTCGCTGCGAACCGCATTATCAAGGAACAACCGGACCTGGTGATCCTAGACCTGATGCTCCCCGGCGAAGATGGCTTGAGCATCTGCCGCAAGGTCCGCGCCCGTTATGACGGCCCGATCCTGATGCTCACCGCTCGCACCGATGATACCGACCAGATTCTCGGCCTGGACCTGGGGGCTGACGACTACGTCTGCAAACCGGTACGCCCGCGCCTGCTGCTGGCACGCATCCAGGCCCTGCTGCGCCGCAGCGAAACGCCCGAAGTCGCCCCGGAAAAACAGCGGCGTCTGCAGTTCGGCCCGCTGATCGTCGACAACGCCTTGCGCGAAGCCTGGTTGCAGGGCAACGGCATCGAGCTGACCAGCGCCGAATTCGACTTGCTCTGGCTGTTGGTGGCCAATGCCGGGCGCATTCTCTCCCGGGAAGAGATCTTCACTGCGCTGCGAGGTATCGGTTATGACGGTCAGGACCGCTCCATCGATGTGCGCATCTCGCGCATCCGTCCCAAGATCGGCGATGACCCGGAGCATCCACGGCTGATCAAGACTGTGCGCAGCAAAGGCTATCTGTTCGTTCCCGAGGCTTGCGTAGACCAGACCCTGTGAACTCGATCTTCCTGCGTATCTATGGCGGCATGTGTGCCGCGCTGATTCTGGTGGCGGTGCTCGGTGTGCTGGCGTTGCACCTGCTCAATCAGGTGCGCAGCGAGCAATACCGCGAGCGTCTGGCCCACGGCACGTTTTCGCTGATGGCCGACAACCTGCAACCGATGAACCAGACCGAGCGCCATCGGGCCTTGCTGGTGTGGGAGCGGTTGCTGGGCATTCCGCTGGCGCTGAAAACCTTTGCCGAAACTGACCTGGACCTGACCCAGCGCACCCGTGTGTTGCGCGGCCAGGCATTGGTGGAACAGACCGGCCCGCACGCGGCGAAGGTCTACAAGCTGGTCAGCGACAAGGAGCAGTTGATGCTGACCGGGGAAGTGCAGCAGATCAGCGAGCAACTGGCCCGGGCGACCATCTACCTGTTGACCGATGAGCTGGTGCGCACCCCCGTAGCCGATCAGCCCATGCGTCTGGCGCAATTGAAGCAAGACAAGGGCTTTGGCTTCGACCTGCGGCTGGTCACGGTTGACGAGGCGGACATGGACGAAGACCAGAGCCGCCGGGTGTCCGAGGGCGACACCGTGATGGCGCTGGGCAAGGAGGGCGATTCAATCCGGGTGTTTGCCGGCATGGTCGGCACGCCGTGGGTCCTGGAAATCGGCCCGTTGTATCAGATGAATCCTTATCCCCCGCAATGGCTGGTGCTGATCGCCGCGCTGGGCCTGACGCTGATCGGTTTGATCGTTTATCTGTTGGTGCGCCAGCTCGAGCGCCGTTTGCGTGGCCTGGAGGCCGCCGCCACGCGCATTGCCCAGGGCAGCCTGGAAACCCGCGTGCCGGCGCGCGGCGCGGACTCGGTGGGACGGCTGGCTTCGGCGTTCAATGGCATGGCCGAGCACTTGCAGCAGTTGTTGGCGATCCAGCGCGAACTGGTGCGCGCGGTGTCCCACGAATTGCGCACGCCGGTGGCGCGCCTGCGCTTTGGCCTGGAGATGATCGGCTCGGCCACCACGCCGCAAGCCCTGGAAAAATACTGCCAGGGCATGGACAACGACATCGAGGATCTCGACCGGCTGGTGGACGAGATGCTGACCTACGCGCGGCTCGAACAGGGTTCTCCGGCACTGAATTTCCAGCGAATCGATCTGGATGCCTTGGTCAACCAGGTGATTGAGGAGCTGGCGCCGTTGCGTGCCGACGTCACGGTACAGCGGGGTTTGTGCCTGTCGGCCGCCGATAACGACGATGCCTGGGTCGAGGCCGAACCGCGTTATCTGCACCGGGCGATCCAGAACCTGGTGAGCAATGCCATGCGCCATGCGCAATCACGGGTGACCATCAGCTATCAGGTGGGGCAACAGCGCTGCCGAGTGGATATCGAGGACGACGGGCCGGGGGTGCCGGAATCGGCGTGGGAAAAGATCTTCACGCCGTTCTTGCGTCTGGACGACAGCCGCACCCGTGCGTCTGGCGGGCATGGGCTGGGGTTGTCGATCGTGCGGCGCATCATCCATTGGCACGACGGGCGTGCGTTGATCGGCAAGAGCAAGAGTCTGGGTGGGGCGTGTTTCAGCCTGAGCTGGCCGCGCAATCAGGAGAAGCGTTGAGCCTTCCGGCGAATGTTCAACCGCTTTCGCGAGCAAGCCCGCTCCCACAGGTTGTGTGTCGTACACAAGTCAACTGTGGGAGCGGGCTTGCTCGCGAAGGGGCCATACCAAGCACCGAAAATCGTCAGGCCTTGATGCTGACCAGACTCAATAACTGCCCATCCTTGACCCCGAACTGCGCATCCAGCTCGGTGCCGTTGCGCCATTCGCCGGACAAATCCGTGAGCAGTCGCAACCGCACCTCACCGGATTCACGCCACTCCAGCACTTCGGCATGCTCGAAATAAAACCGTTGCTGAACGATCGGATAGAGTGCCTTGAACAGGCTTTCCTTGACCGAGAACGTCAGGGTCACTAGCAAGGCCCGTTGCTCGCGAGGACCGAGCGCCATGCGTTGTAGCTCCGGCGGGTTGAGGATTTCCCCGGCCAGGCGTTCGGCGCGTTCGACATTGAGCAGGTTTTCCAGGTCCATGCCCAGGCCGCGCCAATGGCTTTTGTTCGCGACAATCGCCGCGGCCCGGCCCGTGCTATGAGTGATCGAGCCCGTGATATGAGCAGGCCAGACCGGTGCCCGGTCTTCACCAATGGCCGGAATGACGCTCAAACCTTCCAGGCGCTGCAACGCGGCCCGGGCACACACCCGCCCGGCGAGAAACTCCGCCTGCCGTTTGGCGACAGAGCGCTGAATGCTCGCCGGCACCTCCACTGCGCTGCGCTGAAAGTCATCGCTGGCCAGTCGGGTGCTATCGAAGTGAGTGCTCAACAGGACCGTATCGGGCAGCACGAACGGCAGCGGCCAGTGGTCATCGAGAGGGGTGCAGCAGATGGGCAGGGCTGGATTCATGTCGGCATTTTGCAGTTAAGCAGCAAGACTGGGTAGTGGCCGATAGCTTTTGTGGCGAGGGAGCTTGCTCCCGCTGGGTGGCGAAGCCACCCCATAACCTGCAATCGCATTGTGTCAGACAGGGCGTGGTTGCAGGATTTACGACTGCTTCGCAGCCGAGCGGGAGCAAGCTCCCTCGCCACGGGGAGCACTGCTCGACTTCAATTGCTGTGTCTCAACCAAAGATCTTTTTGAAGAAAGCCTGCATGTCCGCCCAGGACTTTTCATCCGCCGCCTTGTTGTAACCAATGTCCGGCCCGCCATGATCGCCATGGCTCAACCGATCGGCATCCGGATTGGTGAACCCATGCTTGGCGCCGTCGAGGCTGACGAATGTGTAGTCGGCACCGGCCTTGTCCATCTCACTTTTGAAAGCCGTGATGTTTTCCGGGGTGACGATGCTGTCCAGCGCCCCGTGTTCCACCAGAATCTTCGCCTTGACGCTGCCTGGCGTTGCCGGCGTATTGGTTGCCAACGCGCCATGGAAACTCACCACGCCTGCCAATGGCACGCCCTGTCTGGCGGCATTGAGCACCACGCCACCGCCGAAGCAGTAGCCGATGGCGGCGATTTTATGCGGATCGGTCTGCGGTTGTTTTTTCAACAGGTCGAGCCCCGCCTGAAACCTCGCGCTGGATACGGCACTGTCTTTTGCCACGGCTTGCATGAAGGCCATTGCGTCCTTGGGGTGCTCGGTATTTTTGCCGTCGCCGTACATGTCGATGGCCAGGGCGCTGTAGCCCAGGCCGGCGAGATCCCGGGCGCGGCGCTTGGCGTAGTCGTTCAGGCCCCAGAACTCATGCACCACCACGACCCCGGGGCGCGGACCCTTGAGGGCGTCATCGTAGGCGAAGTAGCCAATCATTTTTGTGCCATCGGCGCTTTGGTAGGGGATTTCCCGGGTCTGGATGGCAGCCTGGCTGAGCCCGCTCAAGGCCAGCAGGAGGACAGCGAAGAACATGCGCATGGTCGGAACTCCTGTTGAAACGTGTCGAAACATTCGGGAAGGGGCGGTTCAGCCCAGGTTCAGAGTGCGTTCAGGGGGAGTTCAGGGCGCGGTGCGTAACCTTGCCTCGTACCCAAAAAACAAACGGCACATGAGGAAACTCCCCAATGACTGCATTCAAAAAACTGCTTCTGGCATTCACGGTTCTGGGCGCAAGCACCGCAGCCCTCGCCTCCGACGACAACTTCGCCAGCCTTACTCTTGGACAGACCAGCGACAAGGTCAAAAAATCCCACGCACTGAACGACAACCTCAATCACCCGAACGCCGATGGTGTGATCGGCAAGGACACCACCTGGGGTGTTCGTCTGGGCCAGCAGAATAGCCAGGGCCGTTACTACGCCACTTACGACAACGTGTCGGGCTCGCACAACGGCATTAAACTGCGTCAGGAAAACCTCCTGGGCAGCTACGATCTGTTCTACCCGGTGGGCGGCAGCACCAAATTGTTCGGCGGCGCCACGGCGGGCCTGACCAAAATGACCCAGGAGTCGCCAGGCTTCAGTCGCGACAGCGATATCGGCTACGCCATTGGTGGCCAGGTGGGTGTGCTGCAACAGGTTTCGCAGAACACCTCGGTTGAACTGGGTTACCGTTACCTGCGCAGCAACGCCAGCACCGAGATGAGTGAGCGTGGTGGCAGCAAGCAGGGTTCGCTGGACCTGACCAGCAGCGCCCAGACCTACCTGTCCGCCAACTACGCTTTCTGACAAGCGTTTCGTGAGCGGCCTGCGCCGGATCGTTCCGAGTGACGATCCGGCGTTGCCATGTTAGCTATCGAGGTGCGAGGTTGCGCCTCTGGAGATGTTGATTTGCCCGGGAGAGCGTTATGAAACTGCTGGTCGTCGAAGATGAAGCGTTGCTGCGTCATCACCTGAAAACCCGCCTGACGGAGAGCGGCCACGTGGTCGAGTCCGTGGCCAACGCCGAGGAGGCGTTGTACCAGACCGCGCAATTCAACTTTGACCTGGCGGTGATCGATCTCGGTCTGCCGGGCATGAGCGGGCTCGACCTGATTCGCCAGTTGCGTTCAGGTGGCAAGACCTTCCCGATCCTGATCCTCACCGCGCGCGGCAACTGGCAGGACAAGGTCGAGGGCCTGGCCGCCGGCGCCGACGATTACGTGGTCAAGCCGTTCCAGTTCGAAGAGCTGGAAGCTCGCCTGAATGCCTTGCTGCGCCGCTCCAGCGGTTTCACCCAGTCGACCATCGTCGCCGGTCCCTTGCTGCTGGACCTCAATCGCAAGCAGGCGTCCCTCGACGAACAGCCGCTGGCACTGACCGCGTATGAGTACCGCATTCTCGAATACCTGATGCGCCACCATCAGCAAGTGGTGCCCAAGGACCGTTTGATGGAACAGCTCTACCCGGATGACGACGAGCGTGATCCGAATGTGATCGAGGTGCTGGTCGGCCGTCTGCGCCGCAAACTGGAGGGGCCTGGCGGCTTCAAGCCGATCGACACCGTGCGCGGCCTGGGCTATCTGTTCAATGAGCGTTGCACTTGATCCGTTCGCTGCGCATTCGCTTGATGCTCGCCGCCACACTGTTGGCGGTGTTGTTCATGCTGGCGTTGCTGCCGGCGATGCAGGGTGCCTTCAGCCTGGCGTTGCAGGACTCCATCGAGCAGCGTCTGGCATCGGACGTGACCACGTTGATCTCCGCCGCCCGGGTGGAGAACAACAGCCTGCAGATGCCGGCGCAATTGCCCGACGAGCGCTTCAACCTCACCGACAGCCGACTGCTCGGCTATATCTATGACCGCGAAGGGCATCTGGTCTGGCGCTCGAAGGCGACCCGGGAAGAGCGCATCAATTACAAGCCACGTTATGACGGACGTGGTAACGAGTTTGCGCGGATCCGCGAAGCCAATGGCCAGGAATTCTTCGTCTACGACGTCGAGGTCAAGTTGCTCGGCGGCAAAAGTGCAGCCTTCAGCATCGTGGCCCTGCAACCGGTTCGCGAGTACGAACTGACCCTCGAAGGTCTGCGGGAAAATCTCTATCTGGGTTTTGGGGCGGCACTGCTGGTACTGCTGGCGTTGCTGTGGATCGGCCTGACCTGGGGCTTGCAGGCATTGCGGCGCTTGAGCCAGGAGCTGGACCAGATCGAAGGTGGCACCCGTGAAAGCCTCAGCGAGGAACATCCCCGGGAATTGCTGCGCCTCACTGGCTCCCTTAACCGTCTGCTGCACAGTGAACGTGAGCAGCGCAGTCGCTACCGTGATTCCCTCGACGACCTGGCCCATAGCCTGAAAACGCCGCTGGCGGTGTTGCAGGGCGTCAGTGAAGACATGGCCCAGCGTCCCGAGGATCGCGATCAGGCCTGGGTGCTGCAAACCCAGATCGAGCGCATGAGCCAGCAGATCAGCTACCAATTGCAGCGCGCCAGCCTGCGCAAGAGCGGTCTGGTACGTCATCAGGTGCACTTGCACCCGGTGCTGAAAAGTCTGTGCGACACGTTGGACAAGGTCTATCGCGACAAGCGCGTGCACGTTGCGTTCGACCTGCCCGACCCCTGCTATGTACCGATCGAGCAGGGCGCTTTATTGGAAATGATGGGTAACCTGCTGGAAAACGCCTATCGCCTGTGCCTCGGCGAAATACGCATTAGCGTGCGTGAAACCCTCAGCGGCACCGAGTTGTGTGTCGAGGACGACGGCCCCGGTGTACCGCCGGATCAGCGCGCACGGATTCTCGAGCGCGGTGAGCGCCTGGACCGTCAGCATCCGGGGCAGGGCATCGGCCTGGCGGTGGTCAAGGACATCATCGAGAGCTACAGCGCCCAGCTGACCCTGGGGGATTCACCGATGGGCGGGGCGGCGTTCCGGATTCATTTTCCGGTGGTTTAACCGGGAGTTTGATAGTGCTTCTACTGGCCTCTTCGCGAGCAAGCCCGCTCCCACATTCGACCGCGTTCCCTCTGACGGAACAGGGCCAAATGTGGGAGCGGGCTTGCTCGCGAAGAGGTCAGTGAAGACAGCAAAAAAATCGGCCTTGAATTTCAGTGCTCCTGCGCCCGATAAGCCCCCGGCGTCAGCCCGGTCCACTTCTTGAATGCCCGGTGAAACGCCGACGGTTCGGAAAACCCCAATTGCTCGGCGATCTGTTGCAGCGACAGGTCGGCGCGGCTCAGGTGGTAAATCGCGATGTCCCGGCGCAACTGGTCCTTCAATTCCTGAAAGCTCGAACCCTCTTCGCGCAAATGCCGGCGCAAGGTTTGCGGGCTGATGTGCAGGTGTGCGGCCACGGCTTCCAGGTCGGGCCAGCGAGAACTGTCCCGGCTCAGCAAGCGGCGTAAGCGGCTGCTCAGGCTGTCGCCGTCATCCGGACGCGAAAGCAGGTTGGCCGGGGAGTACTCAAGAAAATGCTTGAGGGTGCGCTCGTCCTGCAACAACGGCATGGTCAGGTAACGGCTGTGAAACAACAGGCTGCTCTGGGGGCGTGAAAACTCAAGCGGGCAGGAAAACAGCAGGTCGTACTCGGCGCCGTGTTCCGGACGCGGGTAGCTGAACGTGGCCTGTTCCAGGCGAATGCGCTGGCCGATCAGCCAGCTGCCAAAACGGTGCCAGATCACCAGCAAAGCCTCGGTCAGAAAGTGGTCAGGGTCCCAAAGCTGCGAGTCGTCCAGGCTCAGACGGACCCATTCGTCCTCGTGAGTCAGGGTCAAACGCGGAGTCCCGGGGAATAGGCTATAAAACAATAAGCCGCGATTGAGTGCCTTATCCAGGCTGCGGCAGTGGATCACGGCATGGCACATCATCGCGAAGCTGCCCGGTCTGCTCGGGGCTTGCCCGAACCCCAGGTACTCGTCATCCAGTGCCAGCCATAAGGCCTTGATCAATTGGGTGAACTGTTCCGGAGCGATGCGCGCCCGCGGTTCGTCCAGCAGCTCGGGGCTGATTCCCAGTTGTTGCAGCAGTCTCGAATAGTCGTAGCCGTGTCGACGTGCCCCGCCGAGAACGGCGCGGGCGAAATGACTGGCAATGGTGCGTTCGCGCATGGCAGCAGGCCTGACCGTTGAACGACGGATGGTAGCTGCGCGCTGCGGGCATGAACAGGGCGGATATCCGCCAAATTGCAGGACGACTTTTAGTGGAAGGGCGGAAATCCGCCACATGCATGTAACCGTCTGGTGACAGGGAATTTGCTGCGACCCCTGATATCAAAAGGCTCGCAGGTACTTTACGGAAGGTGGCACGGGCCTTGCGATACAACGAGCAGATGCCTGCCGTTGCGCAGCTCGAAAAAACAAATCCCTCCAGTGCAGGAGGGTTCGCAATTGCGGTGTTGCGGGCAACAGATGGATGTTGTCACCGGGCACCCTTGAGGAACTTTGCAATGACGACTCGTCAGCCACTGTACAAATCCCTGTATTTCCAGGTGATCGTTGCAATTGTCATCGGTATCGCCCTCGGTCACTTCTACCCACAGCTCGGTGTGGCCGTGAAGCCACTGGGTGACGGGTTCATCAAACTGATCAAAATGATCATCGCCCCGATCATATTCTGTACCGTTGTCAGCGGTATCGCCGGTATGCAGGACATGAAGTCGGTCGGCAAGACCGGTGGCTATGCGCTGCTGTACTTCGAGATCGTATCGACCATCGCCCTGCTGGTCGGTCTGGTCGTGGTCAACATCGTGCAGCCGGGCAATGGCATGCACATCGACGTCGCCACCCTCGATGCCTCCAAGATTGCCACTTATGTTGCAGCCGGTGCTGACCAAAGCGTCGTCGGCTTCCTGCTGAACGTGATCCCGGCCACCATCGTCGGCGCTTTCGCCACCGGCGACATCCTGCAAGTACTGATGTTCTCGGTGATCTTCGGTTTCGCCCTGCATCGCCTGGGTGCCTACGGCAAGCCGCTGCTGGACTTCATCGATCGCTTCGCCCACGTGATGTTCAACATCATCAACATGATCATGAAGCTCGCGCCGATCGGTGCCTTCGGTGCCATGGCGTTCACCATCGGTGCCTACGGTGTCGGCTCGCTGGTGCAACTGGGTCAGTTGATGGCGTGCTTCTACATCACTTGCCTGCTGTTCATCCTGATCGTGCTGGGCTCCATCGCTCGCATGCACGGCTTCAGCGTGCTGAAAATGATCCGCTACATCCGTGAGGAACTGCTGATCGTGCTCGGTACTTCTTCTTCGGAATCGGTACTGCCACGCATGCTGATCAAGATGGAGCGTCTGGGCGCGCAGAAATCCGTCGTGGGTCTGGTGATCCCGACCGGCTACTCGTTCAACCTCGACGGTACCGCCATCTACCTGACCATGGCCGCAGTGTTCATTGCCCAGGCCACCGATACGCACATGGACATCACGCACCAGATCACCCTACTGGTGGTGTTGTTGCTGTCCTCCAAAGGCGCCGCCGGTGTGACGGGTTCGGGCTTCATCGTACTGGCAGCCACCCTGTCCGCTGTTGGCCACCTGCCGGTTGCCGGCCTGGCGCTGATCCTCGGTATCGACCGCTTCATGTCCGAAGCCCGTGCCCTGACCAACCTGATCGGTAACGCCGTGGCGACCATCGTTGTGGCCAAGTGGGTCAAGGAACTGGACACCGATGTGCTGCAGGCCGAGCTGGCCTCGGGTGGTCGCGGCATCGCCGACGAGCCTAAAGACGATGTGTTGGGCCACGTCGAAGGAGCAACCCCGACGAACGCCAAGTAAGCCTCGTTGTAATGAAAAACCCGCTTCGGCGGGTTTTTTCATGCCCGGCGTTTGAGCGTAACGGTCACTGCAAGTGGCACATAAGGTAATTGCTGCAATGTCGTTGGCTGCCTAGGCTGGAGGCATTGTTAACGGAGAACGTTCATGCTCGGTCCATTGGTATCACTCAAGGTTCTGGATTTCTCGACGCTGCTGCCGGGGCCGTTCGCCTCGTTGCTGCTGGCGGACATGGGCGCCGAAGTGCTGCGCATCGAATCACCCACCCGCCTGGATCTGCTGCGGGTGTTGCCGCCCCACGATCAAGGGGTGTCGGCCAGTCATGCCTACCTCAATCGCAACAAACGCAGCCTCGCCCTGGACCTCAAGCAGCCTGAGGCGCTGGATGTCATCAAGCAGCTGTTGCAGGACTACGACATCGTGCTGGAACAATTTCGCCCCGGTGTCATGGAGCGACTGGGGCTGGGGTATGAGGCTCTGAAGGCGATCAACCCAAAACTGATTTATGTGTCGATCACCGGCTACGGCCAGACCGGCCCCTACAAGGACCGCGCCGGTCACGACATCAACTATCTGGCCTTGTCCGGGCTGGCCAGTTACACCGGCCGATCCGACAGTGGGCCACTGCCGTTGGGCATGCAAGTGGCGGATGTGGCCGGTGGTTCGCTGCACGGGGTGATTGGCCTGCTGGCGGCGGTCATCGCCCGGCAGCAAACCGGTCAGGGCCAGCACCTGGATGTCAGCATGACCGACTGCGCGTTCAGCCTGAATGCACTGGCGGGTGCGGGATATCTGGCCTGTGGCGTCGAGCCGGGGCCGGAAAACCAGGTGCTCAATGGCGGCAGCTTTTACGATTACTACCGCTCCCGGGATGGGCGCTGGCTGTCGGTGGGCAGCCTGGAGCCGGTGTTCATGAAGCAGTTGTGCGCGGCGTTGGGGCTGGAGGAACTGGCTGGCCTCGGCCTGTCACCGCAACCGGCGCATCAGAAACAGCTGAAAGACGCGCTGAGGGTCGAATTCGAAAAGCATGATTTTGCCGAGTTGCGTGCGCTGTTCGCTGAGCTGGATGCGTGCGTCGAACCGGTGTTGAGCCTGGGAGAGGCGCTGTGCCATCCGCAGTTGCAGGCGCGGGAGTTGGTGGCCGATGTGCCGCGGGGCGATGGTTCGGCTCAGGCGCAGATGGCTTGTCCGCTGAAGTTTTCAGAGGGGTTGCCTGAGCCGAAGCATATCGGCGTGGCGCTGGGGCAGCATACAGATCAGGTGTTGGGGGAGTTGGGGTTTAACGTTGAGCGAATTGAAGAGCTGCGGAGTAACAAAGTGATTCTTTAGTGTTTGTACTGGCCTCTTCGCGGGCAAGCCCGCTCCCACAGGGGACCTCCGGTATGGCATAGATCCAGTGTGGGAGCGGGCTTGCTCGCGAAGAGGCCAGTACAGCCATCGCAAATCTCGCTACTCGACCCGCATCTCCCCACTGAATACCAAGGTGTTGCGACACCGCCGGCACAGATACCGCCGTCCTTGCCGCACCAGGCTGTGGCGCTGGGCCGAGAACGGGAAGTCGCTGTCGGCGCACGGGCATTTGTAGATGTAACGGGTCACACTGCGGCGTTTGACGTCATAGGTGTGGCAGCGGTTGGGCGGCAGTTCGTACACGCCACGCATGATCAATTGCCACTCTTCGCCATGGGGCTGGATGCGGTCGCCGAACAGCTGATGGGCGATCAGGTGCGCGACTTCATGGGCCACGGTCTGCTTGAGGAAATCCTCGGTATTCTCCCGGTACAACTGCGGGTTGAAGCGCAGCAGGTTCTCGTGCAAATGCGCGACACCGGCTTTTTGTCCGCGCAGCTTGAGGCTCACCACGGGGCGTTTGAAAGGTCGTTTGAAAAAGGATTCGGCTAGTTGGAAACAGTCTTCGACGCGGGAATTGAGTTGCTCGGGCATGCTTGATGGATCTCCAGAGCGGTCGAGTATGCCGCAACCCTCGGGCCTTGCGAATCACCAGGTTGCCGAATGGTCATGGGCTTTCTCGTTGCTGAAGAATGAAAAGGCCGCCTCGCGGCGGCCTTTATCGGCATTTCTGATTTTCAGTGATGAGCGGCTAGTTGGTGTAGACCGGCCCCACGCCGAGTCCCCAGACAATCACAGTGAACGCCATGATGGCGACCAGCACCACCAGGCCTACGGCGAGCACTGAACTTGAAAACAGGAAGCCCTCGTCAGATGGAATGTTCATGAACGTCGGTAAGCCCACATACAGCAAGTACACCGTGTAGCAGATGGCTGCGGTGCCGATGATCATCCCCAGCCACAGGTGCGGGTACAAGGCCGCGAGGCCGCCGATGAACAAGGGGGTCGCGGTGTAGGTTGCAAACGCAATGCAGCGGGCGAGGCTTGGGTTGGCGTCGTAGGTGCGGGCCATCCAGTGAATGAATGCGCCCATTACCGCTACACCCCCGAGCATCGCCAGATACGACATGACCGTCATCCATATCGCGCTTTCTACGGTCAACATCACGGGAGGCCGATTGCCGATGACCCAGCCGACCTGTGTGGTGCCTATGAAGGCAGACACGGCGGGGATGGCCGCCAGGATCAGCGTATGGGTCAGGTACATGTGGCTGATGCTTTCCTCCTGGTCGCCACGGATTTCTTTCCATTCTTGGTCAGGGTGGGTGAAGAGCCCCACTACGTGATGGATCATGCCAGTCACTCCTCTTGTCTTTACCGTCGCCCCCCAGTGGAGCGCCTACGGGCCAATGCGGCCAAGCAAGTCACAGGTCTGAAATATGTAAGCGACCTTATGTCGCAGTATAGGGAGGAGTTTCCATGGGTGGAGCAGGGGCTTTAGAGCAAATCGCGCTGTAAACACTAGGCCTAATCGCGGTTGCGTCTGTAAGGGCTGCCGAAGGCTGCGATCTTTTGATCTTTGGTGATTTCAGCGCCACCGAAGATCAAAATCAAAAGATCGCAGCCTTCGGCAGCTCCTACAGGTCGATTTTTTGCGTAAAATGCCCGCCTTTCGTCACACCTCACGGATTTCGCGTCATGGGCACTCTCACGGTCAACCAGAACAAACTGCAAAAGCGCCTCCGCCGCCAGGCCGGTGAGGCGGTTGCCGATTTCAACATGATTGAAGACGGCGACAAGGTCATGGTCTGCCTGTCCGGTGGCAAGTTATAAGCAACAAAATTTCTGTAATGCAGAAAACTCTGCACTTCATCTCTCTAAGCCCCGTTCTAAAGCATCATCTCCCCCCTCTCGTTTGACAAAGCACGCTTCTGTCCTAGTCTATTCATAAACTAGTTATTGGACTAAGTATTTTGTCAAACATGAAGCTCAAACGATACCAATTCAATTCGTTGCCATTCGTGACCATAGTGGATGACGCGGATTGTCCTATCGATCCATATGTATCGTGTTATCTCAATGGCCCATTATCTGCTAATTCGGCGAATACGAGATTTAGATACGCGAATGAACTGTTGTTCGTGTTGCAGTATTTTTCTGAAAAGAATATCGACCTGCCCGCACGAGTTGCATCGGGAAAGTTTATTTCGCAGAAAGAGTATATGCAGTTCTATGATAGATGTTGTTTGAATAAAGGAGCAATGGATGCGGCTTCAAATGTAAAACACTTTAGGATAGATGATAAACACCTGAGAAATGTCATAGTCGCCAATCAGAAAGGTATGGCGAAGGTATCTAACGAGACTTTGGTAGGTCGCATTCGGCGTCTTAGGTGCTTTCTTAATTGGCTGTTTGAGCAGTTTCACGCAGCGCTTGAGATTGACGATGTGATAGGAGAGCAATTCAATAAGTTGATTGTTAAAATAAAATTAGATGAAGATGCGCTTGGCAGAAATGGAGGTCAACAAGTAAGCGGTGCTGAGGAGTCAGTCCTTCCTGATGAAATCTTCTTGAAGTTGTTAGAGTTGATAATGCCTTCTTCTCCTAATAATCCATTCAAAGCGTCAAGAGTCAGAAATTATCTGATTGTAAATTTGCTAACACAAAGCGGCATCAGAAGAGGTGCCCTGGGGAAGTTGAAAATTTCAGATTTCAACTTCCACGGTACTTTTGATCAGATATCTATCTATCGATCTGGGAACGATCCAACAGATCCACGAGCTGAAAAACCCAACCAGAAGACAAAAGCGCACATGGCTACGGTTGATAAAAATATAATGCATCAAGTTAAGTTCTATATTGATCACGTGCGCACAGCGTTTGCTCGTGCTCAATATCATGATTTCGTGTTTATTAGCGAAAATGATTCAAAAGGTACCGCGGGTAAACCGCTGTCCTTGAAATCAGTCAATTCACTCTTTCAGAAAATCTCTAAAGTACTGGGGGTTCATGTACATCCTCATATGTTGCGTCACAAATGGAATGAGATATTCGATGAAAAGGGTGAGCGGCAAGGTGTCGATCCTGCTCGACTTGAGGATATTAGGAAGTATGCTATGGGTTGGTCGCAAAATACTACTATGAATTATATTTATAATGACAAAAGACTTGCATTGAAAGCTAGGGAGTTATCACTGGCACACCAGCATAAAGTAGATCGAGAAAAATGAATCGAAACAAAAAACGGGAACAAGCAAAAGTTAGCAATAAAAAAGCTTTTTTGGTTACGGCTAAATCTGGCCTGGAGGTAAATACAGAAGAGGATGTATGGGTACTACTTCCAAATAATGGAAAAGGACATAGCCTTAACGTAGGATGGGTACGCTCATCGGATATACGGGAAGACGACAAAGATTTGATTTTAAATGTTTTTATATACTACGTTCGAACCAAGGCTGCTAGCACAGCGTCCGGTATAAATACCAATGTAAAGCCATTTATGTCCGGTGGAATTCCTTCGTTAGACAGACTAAAGGTAATATGGAGTGGACTCAAAACAAACCAAAAGAAAGGGCTTAATCAATTTTTTGGAACTCTCTCAAAACAGGGCCACAAGAGGTTTAAGGAGGTTCATTCGTTTACCTCTAAGAATTTGGATAAGATTCGTGTAAACGCACTTGATTCTTCCAGTGGGGCGTTAAACGATAGTGAGTTTGATTCACTGGCAAGGCAAATTAATATTTGCCTTCAAGAGTTTCAGTGGGCCGGTGATCGAGAGCTTTCCTTTTATCAGTCCTCAAGCCTTTATGGGCGCCTAAGAAATTTAGTTACTAACAAATTATTGCTTTCAATTGTCCGGCGGCCGATTCAAATTTCTCTTTTAAAGTGGTCCGACCTGATCCCCGTAGGTACAAGTTTTAACGATGCAGGGGTCCGTGCAGCAGATGAAATTGGTGCATTTTGCGGGCAAGCCCTGCAGCTACGAGTGTTCGTCGCAAAGTCTACAGGGATGAGCTTCTCGAGGGAGTGCCCCGAGCGTTACCCTATCTATATTTCCGATAATCTTTCAAAGGTACTTGTAGATTATAAAAAGGTAATCCTGGAGGGGGTTGCGATGTTGATGCAGTCATCGGGGATCGAATTAGAAGAGTCCGAGCTTTTGAGTTTAATGGCTGATATGCCTATGTTTCCACATGTTAGTCTATTTGAAATGCATGTTGGCTCTATAGGTTATTTTAAGAGTCTCTTTACATCACGCTCTACTGCCTACCACGTTTCTGAGGCGGCTGTGACAAGAGCCATGAGATGGGTTTCGGTTACCTCTGATCGATCAGCTGATTGCGTAGTCAGTTCCAATCGGATTCGTCATACTGTATTAACTCGCGGCGCCCAAGATGGACTTCCTGCTGCTCAGTTGGCAAGAATAACCGGCGTTACTGTGCCTGCCGCAAGGCACTATATAGACTTGGATTATAAGTCCAGGCAGGAGATTGACTCAAAATATATCGGCAATGAGTTTCTAAAAAAAGCGTTTAACAGTGCTTTAATAGCAGGTTCGGAGGGTGACGAGACCATATTTGACAGCAAGTTTAACCCTGTCGGAAGTCCTAGGAACAAGCGCTCGTGTACTACTTGTTCAACAGTAATGGGGAGACCGTTGGGCTGCTATGGATGTCCAAATTTTCGTCCAATGCTTGAGGCCGATCACAGATCGGTGTTGGAGCTCGCGGAGGACAAGCTTGCGGTCAATCGCAGTTCGTTAATCAATCCTCTTCACGCCCGGAGCATTGAAAAATTGGAGCGGCAGATTGCTTGGGTTAAGCTGACAATCAGCGTTTGTGATGAAAACCTTTCAAGGCAGAACGCAATTGAAGATTAACAAATACTTCGATCGGCTAGAGTCACTCATCGGCACATATCGTGACGCAGAACTAAATCAATTTGAGGGGGCTGGCAAAAAAGCTGAATTTGATGATTTGATTTGGTACCACATTGATCCTAATACCGGGCGCCGAACTAGGTATCTATGCGGAGTGCATGGGCGAAAAGGAAAAGGCAGTGCAGGTAGCTTACCTTCTGACGCTTTCCCTTATCCCTATAGTTATCTGGTAAAAGTGTGGATTATCGAAGTAGCAAATACAAATTTATCCGCTAACGAAAAGCAAGCTGAGACATCGGCAGTTAGAAAAATGTTGTCACTTATGGACGGGGACCTCTATGCCCAAACAGAATCCACAGTAAACAATCTTAACCTTGGGGCGCGGTCTGTTGCTCGCTTACGCCGTTTTTTTAATTTTTGTACCAAAAATGGGGTCATGCGAAAGATTGACTTAAAGATAAATGACAACAGAGATAGAACGGGGCACGCGTATTTGGACAACGCGCTGGAAAAGCTTCCTGATATTACGACAGTACTTGCCTTAGGCGCTATTTTTTCAAGTGTGTTTGAGCACGTGGATGAAAAAGGAGCGCTGCTTCCAGGTGGAAAAATAATAATGCGTGATGCCCTAGTTGTTACGTTTACCACATTGTCTCTAGCATCACCAAATCGTACTTCCGCTGAAATACCACTCCTACCCAAGCAGAAGCTTAACTCACATTCCGAAGGAAACGGAGCGCCCGTTTATTACCTCGATTGGACTGGAAGTAAAGGCTACGGGAACAAAAAAAACCATGTGCTTTCGGCTCTTGCCGAACCACTCACGAAAGCTATGAGCTTTTTCTTTAAAGCATGCGAGCCGGCAAGAGTGTTATGTAGATTTTACGAAAAGCCGTCTCAGAGCTTTAAGGTACTGCTCGGAAAATTCGAGATAGCGCCGGACCTAAAGCGCAATTTATCTTTAAACCACATCCCCAACCTTTTTACTTTGGGTTACGCATTGGGATTCTATGGGGTTAATGATTGTGTTCCGGTAATGAAGGAAGGTGCTGACTTGGCGTCCTTTCATTTGACTCAAAGAGGAAAGTGCTTTAAAAGAAAACCAATTTGGTCTTTGCGGTCTGAAGACCGACTATCGGCTTCAACTATTGGGTCTACATCGTTGTCGGCATTGCCATTTTTGTTCGGATACTCCCAGATTCCGAAAGTATTCTCCGATAAAATCTCTGTCACGGTTGGAGAGGTACAAGATTGGTGGATTTCATACTATAAAAAAAATATTCTTCCCGAGTTTCCGCTGTCGTTTGCTAGTGGTGAGGCAAGTATTCAGCTGAAAAATGCGATGTTTTGCTTCCTGGGGAGCTGGCTATATGGGGGCTCCAAGAAAGGAGTGAGCGGTGGGAAAACTTTTCAAAAATCAAATTTTTCTGTTGTACCGCTTTCGTCTATAGGGAGTTCTGTTCTAACGCGTATTGGCGTGAGTCAAAATGTCACATCAATTTTTCAAAGTTACGGATTTTCATCAGAGTTAAGCCTGTCACCGCATAGTTTGCGACACTTTGCCAACACCCTCGCGGATCTAAGTAATATTCCAGTTGAAATAACAACTGCATGGTCGGGGAGGAAAAGCTCTGAACAAACTCATACTTATATTCATACGAGTGAAGAGGAAAAATCGGGTCGAGTGAGTGCGATAATGAATCCACCCGAAATTGACAAAAAATCAATCAGGGTTTTTTCACAAGAACAGCTTGCGAAAACAACTAACCAACCGGCGTCGCTCACCTCAACGGGCATTTGCACCCAAAATCTAAACGTAACTCCATGTGGATATTTGAATGACTTTGTCTCACAGTGCTTCCTGTGTTCAGAAAGTTGTCACGTTGCTGGGGATGAGGATGCTCTAAAACTTCTTTCCAAAGACTTATCATTTCAAGTGATGAGGTTAGAGTCAGTTGCAGGAGACCTGCGCTTACCAACGTCCCAGGCGATGAGGCAATGGTATGTTATGCACTCTCGGAATGTTCATCTTCTTTCGATGCTGATTGATCTGATGAAAAGTTCTTCCGCAGGCATCACGATTCGTTACTCCAACAGAAGTTCAGAATTCAACCTGATCGATTTAAGCACGAAGGCCATAAAAAAAGTCGCGTGTGCGCTCCCAAATTTTGAGGAACGCCTAAAAGCTTTGATTGAAGATAAAAGTACGAACGTTGCGACTGATACCAATCCTCAGTTACGTTCTCTTTTGTCGTCTTTCGGTTTAGCAAATAAGGAGTTATGACGTGGTGGAACCAAAAATTTCTGCTCAGGCACAACGAAAGATAGAGATTATGCTGACCAAATGGACAGGAAAGCTTACTTGGGATGCGCTGGTAACAAGGGTTGAGCTAGAGCTCGCAATAAAAACGACAAGACAAACTCTCTGCACTTATGTTGGGATAGCTACATCATACAAGAATAAGAAAGCACAACTTCGAGGCGCATCGCCCTCGCTGTACACAAAAATCACGGCTTCTGATATAAAATTGGTTGAACAGATGGAGAACCTGAGAGCTGAGGTTGAAGTACTAAGAAAAAATAATGCTGAACAACTTCGAATGATTGAAAGAATGCTTTTGAATGCAAGCACAATTCCCAATCTAGATCTTCATGCTTTAGTTAAGTTGAGGCCTGAGGAGATACAAAAAAACTAATATAAAGTGTTTCATTTTTTTTGCCTCGGTTTCTGGTTGTTTTTAGAGTGCGGCGGAATTTTTACTTAAGAAAGCCTGGATGATTCAGTTGGCATGAATTAAACAATTGTTTTATCGCCCAACACATCGTCATTCATAATTTGTCTACGGTAAAAGTTCTGCTGGGCCACATTCAAGGCTTTCGGCAATCTGGTACAGCTTTTCCACCGTAATATTGACTTCGCCCCGCTCAATTCGCCCCATATAGCTACGGTCTACTTGGCAAATTAGAGCGAAGACGTCTTGCGATAGACCTTTCGCTTTCCTCGCTTGCCTGATCTTTTTCCCCAATTCTTCCGCCAGATTCCCCATAGCCGCCTCGACACACATGAGGAAGGACTATCGAGCGTTTGCGGACGAATCGGCCACGGACTATAATCCGTATTTTTGTTTAAAAATCATTGAGGTGCCTGCATGAAACAAGATTTATTCGAATTCGACAGGCAGCTCCATTCGCTGCTTTGCGAGCATTTTTCTGGGGGGTTCACGACCCATCAGTTGAGAGACGCGTATGCGGCACTCCTTCCTCCCTCAAGCTTTCGGCTCGCGGATGTGCGCGTTTATGTTTATGAACAGATCCGAAGGTTAATTCGCGCTGGCTGGGTGGAGATGGCAGTGCAACGTCAAAAGCGGGGACAGGTGTTTCGTATGCTGGAGATGCCGCAACGGCTGCAGCTCGTACTGGTAGATGGGAACTTCTCCATGAGTGTCGATCCTCTGGAAGGTCCAGCAGATGAGGGAAGAGAAACACCATGCCCTGTGCCTAGCTCAAAGGATGAGCAAGACGACCAGGTCCGCCTTCAAGCGATGCTAAAAGAGACCCGGCTTGATCTGCTTTCATCCTTGGGCGAGACCGAGCGGTACAAGCAGTTGTTTGAGGAAATTCCTCACCTGAAGGGGCGTTTTGAAGGGGTATATCTGGAAGTCCGTGACAGGAGCTCAAAGCTCCTGGGGCACGTTCGTGCAATTGAGAATACGCTTAAGGCGATTTCTGCCGCATGAACACCGATCTCAGGGTATGGCAACACGACTGCATTACGTTGGCTATGCAGCACTACACTCAGCAACCTCATTTCTTTTGCCAAGCAACTCCCGGTGCCGGCAAGACCAAAATGGCAGCGGAGCTGGCCAGACAATTACTAATGCAAGACAAGATAGATCTGATCCTCTGCTTTGCTCCGTCACGACAGACAATGGATGGATTTCAGAGAACGTTCTCCGCAGTTCTGGGTAAACGCCTGGACGGGTTGATAGGTGCCGTCGGTGCTGCTTGCACATATCAAGGAATGGAATATCGAGACGCAGCATTCTGGAAACTGTTCGACGACTATAGGGTGTTCGCGGTTTTCGATGAAATCCATCACTGCGCTGGCCATGACTTGCTGTTAAGCAATGCATGGGGTCAGCAGATTGTGCAAAGGATTCAAGACCGCGCCACCTTCACTCTTGCTCTCTCGGGGACACCTTGGAGGTCTGACCAGAAGGCAATAGCGCTTGCTCGATATTCTCAGCCAGACGGGGTGTTGATCTGTGATTACCGATATGGCCTGCAGGAGGCAATCGCTGACGGCGTATGTCGGTCGCCGCGCATCGTCGTTTTGGATAACAACATGGTGAGGTTAACTGAAACGCTATCCACAGAAGGCACCGTCACAACGTATCCGAGTATTGCCAGGTTACTTTCTGAGTCACCCGTGTCTTATGAAGATCTGCTGTTCCATGACGATATTTTGCGGCAGATTCTGTTGTTAGGGTGTACAAAGCTTCGCGAAATCCGTGAGCACCATCCGGAAGCCGGCGGCCTGGTAGTTGCGACAAACATTGAGCACGCTCACCGCATAGCTGACCTTATGCGTGCACAGGGGGAGGTGTGTCAGGTCGTGACCAATAAGACGCCAAACGCGCAGCAGGTCATCAATGATTTTCGACATGGTGGCTGCACCTGGATTATTGCGGTTGGCATGATCAGCGAGGGGACGGACATACCTAGGCTTCAGGTTTGCTGTCATCTAAGTCGTATACGTACCGAACTGCACTATCGCCAGGTCTTGGGCAGAATCCTCAGGCGCTCAAATGATGCGGATGAAAAAGCTTGGCTGTATGTTCTCGCGGAACCTGCGCTCCAGCAGTACTCGGAGCGTTTGGCCGATGATTTGCCCGATGATCATGCCGTATTGAGTGTCGTACGAGCTTCGCAGTTTGAGTGCGACGACCAGATTGACGACCATCCAGAAGATCCCAGTGGCATTGAGATCGCTATCTTGGGAGGTTCAATGGGCGGAGCCTATTCCCGAATGGGTAGCGACCACGCTATTTCGATTATCGGCTCATCCGAGCCCGCATTGTATGAACTCAATTTTTCTCAGCACTACCGAACTCAGCTTCTGAGCGTGTATTGAGAGCATGAGCTCATTAGCGTGGCTGTGGTTGGAAAGGTTCAGCTTCGGCTTCACAGTTCACCGACCCAGCGGACACAAAATGCCGGCTCCCCAAAGTTAATTTTGGTAGTGGCAGCACTGCGTTGGTGCCAATGCGAGAAACCTCTTGTGCGGAAACAGAAAAACAGACGTAAGAAAGCGCGATTCATCAAGGCGTTGATGGCCATCAAAATCACTCGAGAAGCACGTCAATTGCTTGAAGGGCGTTCAGCTCGCGCGAGTCGATTTCTGGATGGGATATCGATCGTCGGAGATAACTCAGAGTCCGATGGCTGCGAGGCACAGGGAAAATACATGCGTGACTGTTCAACCGTGGACGAGAGTACGGAGGCTAACTATCGTCGATAGTCATCATCCATTTTAAAGGAGGCCGCCCGCTTTGGCGCCGTGATTTTTAGCGTCCATGCACGCAACTTCCTGCAAGACTGGAAGGGAAAGCTAGTGTGTGACGATTTTGGCGGCTACAAAGCCAGTTTTGAACTCGGTGTCACCGAGATCGGCTGCATGGCCCATGCGCGGCGCAAGTTTTTCGAGCTGCACGCCACCAACAAGAGCCAGCTCGCCGAACAGGCCCTGCGTTATATCCAGTTGCTTTACGAAATCGAACGTGAAGTCCACGACCTAGAGCCGGATTTACGGCGCCGAAAACGGCAAGAAAAAGCGGTACCAGTGATGGATATGCTGCATGCCTGGATGATTGCCCAGCGTGATCTCGTGCCTGAAGGCTCTGCCATCAGTAGAGCATTGGATTACAGCCTGAAACGCTGGGCAGCGCTGTCGCGCTACCTTGATGACGGGGCCGTACCCATTGACAATAATTGGGCAGAGAACCAGATCCGGCCGTGGGCTCTTGGACGCAAGAACTAGCTCTTCGCAGGGTCGCTACGCAACGGACAACGGGCGGCGGCGATCATGAGCTTAATCCAGTCTGCGTGGCTCAACGGGCATGAACCGTATGCTTATTTGAAGGACGTCCTTACGCGCCTGCCGACGCAGCGAGCGAGTGAGATTACGCAACTGCTGCCGCATAGCTGGACTCCCGTGGGTGATAAAATATCGAATTGAGGGAGCGAGGACAAATGATCGGAATATTTGATTCTGGTAGCGGCGGACTGACGGTCTTCAGAGCGCTTCGGGATACCTTTCCTGATCAGCGTTTCATCTATTACGGCGACCACGGCAACGCGCCTTATGGCAATCGAGACGCCGACACGATCTATGAGTTCACAGTATCTTCGTTGGAGCGACTCTTTGAGTTGGGGTGCTCGCTGATCGTCGTCGCCTGTAACACGGCAGCTGCAACCGGCCTCCGCCGTCTTCAGCAAACATGGCTTCCAACTCGCTACCCGGACAAACGAGTGATCGGCGTTATCGTCCCAATGGTGGAGGCGATGACTGGTGTTCCCTGGTCAGCCGAATCCGATAGTGGCTTGCAAAACCACGGGAAGAAGACCGTGGCCGTCTTTGCAACACGCTATACCGTGGAAAGTCGAGTATTTGTCGAGGAAACCGCGAAGCGAGCGCCGAATGTTAATATCGTGCAGCAAGCCTGCCCTAGTCTCGTTCGACTCATTGAGGCAAATGCCCCGGTACAGGATCTCAGACGCGCCGTCCGACGTTACGTGACACTGTTAATGCGGCGATTGGGCGAGGAACGCTTAGACGGGGTATTGCTCGGCTGCACCCATTATCCGTTGATCGAAGATCTGTTTGCAGAGGCCATCCCAAACGATGTCGAGATTTTCTCTCAACCAAAAGTGACGGCAAGCAGTCTTGCTGGTTACCTAGCACGTCATCCAGAATTCGCATGTGGTCACGAGCCAGGCGCCACATTTTGTACATCGACCAATCCAGAAACTATAACAAAGCTCGCGTGGCGATTTTTGGGCGACACCAGCATGCAGTTTAATGCGTTGCCTTGAATCCAGTCGTGGGCACTCGATGCTAGAACTGGATTTTCGCGGGCTCGCTATGCAGCGGAAAACGTGCGGCTGCGATCATGAGTTTGATCGAGTCAGCTCGCATGAATGGGCATGATCCGTATGCCTATTTGAGAGATGTGCTGACGCGGTTGCCGACACAGCGAGCAAGTGAAATCGGTAATCTTCTGCCACATAAGTGGGTGCCGGCATGACCTTCACAAGGTAAAGTTGAGGCGACGGATGCCCTAACCAATCGGAGCGCCTGATGTTCAGCTATGTCATTATAGGCACTAACAATTTCGCCAGCGCCACAGACTTCTATAATCGCCTGCTTGCACCGCTAGGCATCAACCTGCTTGCGCTCAAGCACAATCCAGACCGCGCTCTATTCACTCAAAGTACGACTACCTCAGGTACGCCGTTCTGCGTCTACAGCCCGTTGAATGGCGAACCAGCGACACCAGGTAACGGGTCAATGGTTGGGTTCGAAGCTCGGACGCGGGCTCAGGTTGATGACTTCTACGCGGTCGCTATGGCCTCCGGGGCAACAGACGAAGGCGCGACAGGGTCGCGTCCTCAGTATTCACCGAATTATTACGGTGCTTACATCAGAGATCCCGACGGCAACAAAATATGTTGTGTATGCCACAGCGCTGACTGACGTTCTATTTCTGCGATCGATGAGTTCGCCAACCGAGCGGGTTCTTACCTCAGTACGCAAGGTGACTTGGGCAGACGCTTACGCACCTTCATCATTCTTACTGATCCAAAAACTGCCTGCAAATTTTCAGTCCAAGTGCGACATGCTTCTCCACCATGCTGGGGGAAATTCCCATGCCGGTAGCGACCTCATGATGAGCTAACCCATCGATGCGTGAAAGGATGAATGCCTCACGGCATCGCGCCGGCATACTGTCTACTGCCTGAGACAACAGAGCAACACGCTCCTGCCCCAGGAAGATGCGCTCGGGATCAAAATCGTGCGACAGGCCCGGCAAAAAATCGGCATCGGCCCGAGACTCCAAAGACTCCATTGGCAGACGCTGACGGTGCCGCGCCATATCGATCTTCATGTTCCGCGCAATCTGTCTTAGCAACCCCGCGGGTGATCGGACCTCTTGCTCTTCTGGCAGCATCAAAAAACGCTCGACACTGGCTTGAGCAATATCTGCAGCCTCATGGCCATTGCCACTTTTGCAATTTAACGACCTATAAAACTCGGTGTAAATCGGACTTAGGCTCTGAAGTTTATTGCTCATGGCACAATTCGCATCACGCTGGATCTCAGTGGAGGGTCGAGCAATAAATGTCATTCATGGGGGAAAGCTATTGCATTAACTAAAAGTCGAAATGATTTCAGGTGTCTTGCTTTTTATTTGAGAAGCTAGACTTGCTTGAAAAAAACGACTAAAAATTATATGAATGTCGCCACTGATAGTCGGTCTTCAGAGCAAAGATTTCAGGTTGTGTTGAAATAAGCCCTGTGAGGCATTAGATTAATAAATCTCTAAAGATTCGGTGTAATCCAAATCTCAATGATTGCCCTCGGATGCACTATTTTGCAATGGCCGTAAACCCACGGAATTTTGCGAGCTACAAGCGATAATCAGGATAAAGTTTATCAGCTAGCCTTCTCAGTGCGGCCCATTCAAGATCATCATTTGCACTTGCATCTGAGCTTCCGTCTGCCCAGCGCGATGCAGTGTTTTCTAGCACGGACTCTGGAACAAAGTTAAAGGCACATCCTGTCGATAGGATATCCAGCATGGTCTGACACGCTTGCTCAAGGAAAAACATTCGTTGAAATGCTTTTCCTATTGTGTTTCCAATCGTCAGGAGTCCGTGATTCCTCAAGATGAGTGCTTGATGGTTACCGAGACTGGAGACCAATCGCTCCTGTTCATCAAAATGGACGTTGAAACCTTCATAATCATGATAAGCAACTCGATTATGGAACTGCATACCTGACTGCGTAAATGTTTGTAAGCCTGTCTTAAGAGAAGCTACAGCCAATCCAGATCTACTATGAGTATGTACTACACAAAATGCATCGCTGCGTGCAGCATGAATAGCTGAGTGAATAATAAATCCGGCCCTGTTAATTCGAAATGCTGTAGGGCTTAGAATATTCCCTTGTAGATCAATTTTTATCAAGTTTGATGCTGAAACTTCATCATACCGGAGGCCCATTGGATTTATAAGGAAGTGCCCTCCAGAGCCAGGGATTTCAACAGTTATATGATTATAAATTAACTCATCCCAACCAAAATGGTGAGCAAGCCGATAAGCAGCTGCGAGGTCTTGGCGTAGAGCCCACTCTTCTGAAGTATAAGTCTGGACGATTTGCCCAGGGGCGTATCCACGTTGTGAGGTATTCATCTAACTTTCTCCGGAGCTGTCGTTGGGAAAGAATCCACGCTCTATAATTGTTGAAGGGTTTCACTAGCCGCTAAACCCTAAGTTAGTTTCTAAGGCGTCGATCAAATTCATGAGGTCATTTTTAAAACTCTGTATTAATACGGTCAATAACCATTCTCGCATTGTGATAAAGCAGGATGAATTCTCTCGCTGCACCCTGTGTAGGGCCGAGCAAATATTGGGTAGGCGGATCCCATAGGGTATGGCACAAAAAGGGGAGGGCTTCTGTCGATGCACTTCTAGCGAGGGGGGATGGTTGAGAATGCTTTATCTCATGCTATTTCAGGGCGCATTCCTTGGGCTGAACCCTTTATCAGCAGTATATTTTCTTCCGCTTTCTCATAATGCGAGAAGAAGTGTTGACCGGCTTTTGATCAGCTCAGATGATCGATCCAGGTTCTACCTAAGCATTACCCCCCCCCCGCGCTGAGGTCAGGATCGGTTACAACGCAGTTCCCACAATGAACGGATGGAGAGTCGATTATGAGCATGCATACGTACGGAAAGAAGGGTCCTTGGGACTACATTCAGCCTTGGGACGTTGAGCGTCTTGGTGAAGACATTCTTGATGAGGAGACCCGGCAACGATGGTCGGCCGCTTTCTGTATCGCTGGTGGTCTGCCATACATTTGGAATGAGTTGGCCCGCCCTATTTCGGACATTATGTATGCACTGCTGGAGCTCAAGCCGGGTGACAAGGTTCTGATTCTGGGGGAGGGCGTAGAGCCGGCAGGTTGGGATCGCGATATGCGTGCCTTGGTTGGTCCTGAAGGGGTGGTGGATACGGTTGAGATTATTCTCGATGGTCGCGCGAAGTCCCTTCGGCGGGAGCGTGGTCGCAACGGTGTGATTGGAACATGGGAGTGGGCTTACACATACGATAAACCCAATGAATACTACGACTGTGTGGCAGTAATGCAGTCAACGCAGCATTGTGACAATTGGGTCGAGACGAGTGCTGAATTGCTTCGAGTGATGAAGCCTGGCCGACGTATCGTTTCGGCTGAAGCCGTAGTAGCTGGCTCGATTCAACGTCACCGTATCGATAGCGACGTTCATTTGCGTGAATGGTACGAAAAGGCAATGGGTTTCCTGCCCCTGACCCGGGAAGAAATTCCGTACTACAGCGGCGAAGACTTGCTCGAGGCATTCGGGGATCAAGTTGTTGATGCTCGAATTATGGAGTGGCATGGCATTGAAATGTTCTGGGCGCGGAAGCCAGGCAAAGCGACGGTGTGATTCTTATTCCTGCTTGAGCATTTTGATCCGGATGTTGGGTTTGACATCTGTGTAGATAAAGGTGGGTTACGTAATCGTCTGGCGGCATATCGCTGATGTCGCCGGTCGATGCTAATCAACATGGGTATCTTGTAAACAAGAATAAGGAGATATCATGTCAGTTGTAAGAGAGATTATTGATTCATTTCCACTGCGTGAAGATACTCAGTTTGTGGCGCGGAAAGAGGCTTTGTTGTTCCAAGGGCCAGAAATCCAAACTATGAAATTGTGGACTGATCACGAACTCCTTAAAGTAATCCATTTTCCGCCGGTGTTTTCTCCGGAGGCGTTTTCTCCTCCGCGGTGTGTGTTCGAAGGTTCCCATCTTCGAGTGGAGTGGCAGAAACTCAGTGGTAGAGGAATGGTCTATCATCGGAATGTGGATTGCGATGAGTTGTCTTTTCAGATTTATGGTGAGCGTACACTCTTCACAGAACTGGGTACGGTTGAACTAGCGCCAGGTGATTTTTCTCGAATCCCTGTCGGGATATCTCACGATAATTTTGGGCGTGAAGAGACACATGTGTTGTTTTATGTGACTGCTCCTGTTACAGAATGTGAAGATCCAGTACGTGCTTCTGAAAAAATCATTCCACCCTATACAGGTTGGCCGGCTTGTGCCTCTGGAGCTTATGGGGAAGTCATCACCCAAGAACTTGGCGCCGTGGGTACCGATGTTGCTGCGTATTTAGTCGATGAGGAACTGCTGCTCCAGGGTGATCCTCATGACGAAAGGTCTATTCAAGTGCTTCGCGCTGACGATACGACGTGCGAGACAATATGGTTGTATCGTTCAGATCTGGTTTGGATCGGGTCTACTACTCTCAAATCAGAGGATGGCCGCACCTACCGCAGACACCTTTGTGCAACCGAGATTCAGTATCAGGTAAGTGGACAGCGGACTTTAGTAACTCAAAGGGGAACCGTAACGCTACTGCCAGGTGATTTCATCGAGATTCCTCAAGGTTGCGCCTTTACAAGCATTGCTGGTGAGGAAAGTAAACATATTAGTGTTCTTTCTGCGCTGCCCACGCCAACAACTGCGAAACATTCTAGGCAGGCGGAGCCTAGTTCAGTTGAGTTTCTGGAAGCCAAGCGACGAACGCTTAATTTTTAGTGTCAAATAATATGTGGGTGTAACAACCCGCATATAAAAATGTTTCTATGCTGTACCTATCAATAAAAATAAGTCCCGATATAGTCGGTGCAAGAGGTATAGAAAATTGAACATGCCACTCTGTCGGCCTCGTTCCCTAGCGGGGCCTCGTCCACTTGTGTTCGCTGTAATGGTTATCTCTAGTAGTGCTCAAGCTTTTGAGTTCGATACGGGTAACCCCGATTTTAAACTTCGTTGGGATAACACTTTAAAATATAGTGTTATTTCACGGCTTAAAGATCGTTCGTCGGCGCTTTCAAAAACTGACATTGGTCCACAAGGCATTGTCGGTCCAAACAACCTGAACCAAGATGACGGCGATAATAATTTCGGCAAAGGAATTGTTTCCAATCGCGTCGACGTGTTGAGCGAGCTTGATCTAAGCGTGCAAAATTTTGGTGCGCGCATTAGTGCGGCTGGCTGGTATGACACTGTTTACAACGAAGATACCGATAATCCTGGGTTAACTTCAAACCATACACCTGCCTCTCACTTTCCCTCTGAAACGCGAAAGGTAATGGGTCGTAAAGTCGAGCTCCTTGATGCTTTTGTGTTCGGCAAGTCGGAAGTTTTTGAAAAGCCGGTTACGGCACGCCTGGGGCGTCATACGTTGTTGTGGGGCGAGAGTCTTTTCTTTGGTAATAATGGCATTGCCGGAGGACAGGCACCGCTGGATCTTGTGAAACTGCTCTCGGTTCCAAACTCCCAATTTAAAGAAGTTGCGTTGCCGACGGGCAAGCTGTCGGCACAGATCCAATTAAGTAACGACGTCGCTGTCGGTGCATACATAGGTTATGAGTGGGATAAGACTCAGCTGATTCCGGTTGGATCATTTCTGTCAACGAGCGATTCACTCGGACCTGGGAATGAGACGATCAAAGCTGGCCCGCTGGGTGTTTTCTCTGGTTCCTCCGACCTTGAACCACGCAATAGTGGTCAAGGGGGTGTTCAGGTTCGCTGGCGTGCGAATGGAATCGATACGGACTTTGGTCTCTATGCTATCCGCTACCACGCCACCACTCCGAGTAACATTTGGACGACGCTGAATGGCCCGCCTTCTGCTCTAACTGCCGGCAGTTATCGCTGGGTCTATCACGAGGGCATTCGGGCGTACGGTGCAAGTTTTGCCAAAACTATTGATGAATGGAGCTTTGCCGGTGAGGCGTCTTATCGGCAGAACACACCTTTGGCTAGTTCAGGTCAGGTTGTAATTCCTTCAATCGGCGTGGGTAGCGGTTTTGATAACCGACACAACCCAGGCTATGCAGTTGGCGAAAGTGCACATTTGCAGCTTTCCTGGATCGCGAGTCTGGGGCCAAGTTTCATCGCGAATGAAGCTAGTTTTCTTGGAGAAGTTGCTTGGAACACTCGAACCAAGGTCACCGAAAATCCACAGATGCTAAACCCGAACGCGGATAAATCAGCAACGGCATTACGTATGGTTTATTCCCCGAGCTATCGCCAGATTCTGCCCGGCTGGGATATGACCCCCAGCATCGGCCTAGGTTATGGGTGGGGGCGCTCTTCGGCGGTTGGTCCGGGCTTCGCCGTAAACCGGGGTGGAGACGTCAATTTCGGGGTATCTGCCGTTTACCTCGATACATGGAGAGCTTCGGTTAACTACGTACATTACCTCGGTTCCGAGGGCTCGACTGTGGATAACAACAATGATGCGCAATTTAAACAGGCTCTGAAGGATCGGGATTTCTTGTCCTTCTCGTTGCGCACCACATTCTGATTCTGGAGGTGTCTATGTATCCTCAACTCCCTGCGCGCGCGATCATTCTACTCGCAGCGATATTAGCTGTTCCAACTCTTCAAGCGGCTGTTTCCCCTCAGGAGGCTGCAAAGCTTAAGGGCGAACTAACACCGTTTGGTGCTGAAAAATCCGGAAACAAGGACGGAAGCATTCCGGAATGGACCGGTGGTTATACGACGCCAATTGCGAATTTCAAGAATGGTGGCCGCCGTGGCGATCCGTTTGCAAATGAAAAGCCGCTGTACTCGATTACTGCGACCAATATGAGCAAATACGCGGACAAGCTTACGGACGGTACCCAGGCACTATTGAAGAAATACCCCGACTCCTTTCGTGTTGACGTTTACAAAACTCATCGCACTGCGGCCGCTCCTCAATGGGTCTATGACAATACCTATGAAAATGCTGTTAAAGCAACACTCGAAAACGATGTTGTAAAAGGCGCGTTCGGTGGAATTCCGTTCCCAATTCCTAAGTCAGGTGCGGAGGTTGTTGCCAACAACGAATTGCGTTGGAAGGGTGAATCTTGGCAAACCGATTTTCGTGGTTATCTAGGAACAGCAGATGGTAAACATGTGCTGTCGGTACAGGGTATTGGCGACTTCCAGATGCCTTACTACTACAAAGATGGAGGTGCAGACAAACTTAACGGAATTTACAGGCTATTCCGACTTGTCAACTCCGGTCCCCCCGTGCGGGCGGGCGAAGCTATTGTGAGCAATCACAATTTGAATCAAGACAAAACCAATGTGTGGGTTTACCTCACCGGTCAGCGGCGTGTACGTAAGCTCCCGAACGGCTGCTGCGATACGCCTACGCCGGCAACCAGTGGGCTCATGAGCTTCGACGAAGTGGATGTGCTTTCCGAGCGCACCGATCGCTTTGACTGGAAGATCCTTGGTAAGCGAGAAATGCTGATTCCTTACAACAGTAATCGCATGAATACGCCAACCAAAGACAGCGATTTGTTGATGGCTCATCACCTCAATCCCGACCATATTCGCTGGGAGTTACATCGTGTGTGGGTAGTCGAAGCAAACCTCAAATCAGGCCAGCGGCATCAGGCTCCGAAGGGGATTTACTACATCGATGAAGATACCTGGACCGCCGTACTTGCCGATCGATGGGATGCCAATAACCAACTTTGGAAAACCCTCTGGTCGCATCCAGTCGTGATGCCCGATATCCCTGCAACCTCACCCCAACAGGAGTTTGGCTTTAACGATCTGATCTCTGGTGGTTGGTACGTCAGTGGAGTGGTTAACGAGCGGGAGCAGCAATACAAAGTCATGCCCCGCAGACCCGACTCTTTCTTTACACCTGAGGCCATCGCGGGTGAGGGAATACGCTAAACACCACTACGGTAATAGAGGTCGCACTGAGCGTCACTGTGTTTTAGGGCTAAAG
Source organism: Pseudomonas sp. GM33 (assembly GCF_000282295.1). Classification (NCBI taxonomy): domain Bacteria; kingdom Pseudomonadati; phylum Pseudomonadota; class Gammaproteobacteria; order Pseudomonadales; family Pseudomonadaceae; genus Pseudomonas; species Pseudomonas sp. GM33. The sequence goes on along the minus strand of NZ_AKJO01000181.1, from coordinate 46,607 downwards.
GTAAAGGTGTCTGAATGGCTTTCTTAAGGGTAATTATGCGACTTAGGCTGGCACTGGCCATAGTCTGTCTCTCGGCCTTCGGCGTCGTGCATGCTGCACCGATCGCAGATGCGCTAGAGCGTCCGGCACTTATCAGTGCTCATCCGCAGCAAGTGGTGCTTATGGCCGCTGCCACTGCGGGTAATCGCTTGGTCGCGGTGGGGGAGCGAGGCATCGTTATTTGGTCCGACACCAGTGGCGCTGATTGGCACCAAGCCCAAGTACCTGTGAGCGTTACACTTACGAGCGTCCACTTTGTCGACTCCCAGCGTGGCTGGGCGGCTGGTCATGCCGGAGTCGTATTGGCCAGCCAGGACGGTGGGCAGACCTGGGAAAAGCAGCTTGACGGCCACGTAGCTGCGCGATTGATGCTCGAAGATGCCGAATCCCGCAAAGATGCTGTTGCACTGAAAGAGGCGGAGCGGCTTGTCAGCGACGGTGCTGACAAACCGTTTCTTGACCTTCATTTTTTCGATGCGGAACGAGGCATCGTTGTAGGCGCTAGTAACCTTGCCTTCGCTACATCCGACGGAGGTCACACGTGGAACCCAATAAGCAACAGAATCGAAAATCCGAGGGCGCTTCATCTCTACTCATTAAGCGTGAAGGGAGATGTACTTCTAATTGCCGGTGAAGAGGGGGTTGTCTTTAAATCCGATGACGCGGGTCATACATTTCGAAGATTTATGACCCCCTATAAAGGATCATTTTTCACCTGTGAGTTACTTTCCAGTGGTGAGATGCTCGTTGCCGGACTTCGCGGAAACGTATGGCGCTCTAGTGACGACGGCGCGAACTGGGCACAACTGAAGTCACCAGCTTCAGTCTCGTTTACAGCTTCGGCCGTGCTTGGTGATCAAGAGATCGTACTCGCCAACCAGGCTGGTCAACTCTTTTTTCTACGTGACAACAAACTTCAACAACTTCCAGCTTCGCCGCTGCCAGCCCCGGCCGGTCTTCTGTCGCTCAACGACGGGCGATTGCTCGCTCTGACTATGCGTGGAGCCATTCCTGTGTCCGCTGTTTTGGAAGGTATAAAGTGAACAATAACCAAGCGCCGTGCTTTGCTGCAGGCACCCAGCTGGAAAATTTTGATCGTCTGTCTGGTTCGTTGATCGAAAGATTACTGTTCAACAACCGCCTTTGGGTAGTGCTTGCTTGCGTGTTAGTTACATTGTTCCTTGGTTGGCAAGCTACCCGACTGGAGCTCCACGCAAGTTTTGAAAAATCCATCCCTGAGCACCATCCCTATGTGCAGAATTTTCTCAAAGTCCAGAACGAGCTTAGTGGCTTGGGAAACTCACTCCGTATAGTTGTCGCCAATCCTAGAGGTTCAATCTACGATTCGGCTTATCTTGAAACTTTACGTAATTTCAGCGACGAAGTTTTCTTGATACCAGGTGTCGATCGCTCGCATATGAAATCGCTTTGGACACCGAACACGAGGTGGATCGGTGTGACGGAGGAAGGCCTAGAAGGTGGGGCAGTGATTCCAGACGGCTTCGATGGTTCTAAAAACAGTCTGCAGAGACTGGAAGCTAACATTGCGCGCTCTGGAGAGATTGGCCAAATCGTCGCTCTCGATAGTCGATCTAGTATGATTTATATCCCGCTTCTTGCTCGGGATGCAGAAGGTCGGGTGCCCGACTATCGCAAGCTCTCGCAGAAACTCGAAACCATGCGCGAAAAATACGGAGCGCAAGGGGTCGACGTTCATATCACTGGTTATGCAAAAATTGTCGGTGATTTGATTGATGGTGCTCGAGCTGTGCTCAGTTTTTTTGCACTTGCGGTAGTCATCGCTGCGGTGACGGTATTTTGGTACACCCGGTGTTTGCGATCAACCATCCTGGTCGTCGCTGCTTCTATGGTGGCGGTAGTGTGGCAGCTTGGCCTCCTACCAGTACTTGGATTGCAGTTAGACCCTTACTCCATTTTGGTACCGTTTCTGGTATTCGCTATAGGCATGAGTCATGGCGCCCAGAAAATGAACGGGATTATGCAGGACGTGGGTCGTGGAACGCACAAACTGGTGGCTGCTCGATTCACGTTCCGAAGGTTGTTCCTTGCAGGCTTGACCGCTCTGATTGCGGATGCTGTGGGCTTCGCTGTTCTATTGGCAATAGATATCCAATCCATTCGTGAGTTGGCGCTTGCAGCAAGCATTGGAGTGGCCGCGCTAATTTTTACCAACCTGATTCTGATGCCCATCCTTCTCTCATACACCGGCGTGAGTATGCGTGCGGCTGAACGTAGCTTGCGTGGAGAAACAGAGGGGTCAATTCGTTCCTCGACATGGACATGGCTTGATAGGTTCACGCAGCGACGCTGGGCAACATTGGCTGTGGTGGCATCGTTGTGTCTCGGTGGTATGGGAATATACGTAAGTACGGCGCTGAAGATCGGGGATCTCGATGCTGGTGCGCCAGAGCTGCGTGCTGACAGTCGCTATAACCGCGACGTGGCATTCATAAATGATGCTTACGGTGCGGGCAGTGACGTGCTTGCAGTGATGGTCAGGACGCCAGAGACTCTGTGTTCAAACTACGAAACGTTGAACAAAGTCGACGCGTTAGAGTGGCAATTACGCCAAATCGAGGGGGTGGAGTCGACAAATACGTTGGCCTTACTGAATCGTAAAGTTTTGGTGGGTCTAAATGAAGGCAATCCAAAGTGGTATGATTTTCTGCACAATCAAAACATGCTCAATACGGTAACCGCGGGCGCACCGCGAGGGCTCTACAATGATAGCTGCGGTTTGCTCACAATCTATATCTACCTGCGAGACCACAAAGCAGAAACTCTGACACGTGTGGTTGACCACGTCATAGCGTTCGCCAAGGACAATGACACTCCTGAGGTGAAGTTTCAGCTCGCTGCGGGGAATGCGGGCATTGAGGCAGCGACGAATATTGTAGTAAAGGCGGCGTGGTGGAAGATGTTATTCCTTGTTTACGGCGCTGTTGTGCTGCTGTGCTTCATCACATTTCGATCGTGGCGCGCAGTTCTTGTGGCGGTTCTTCCCCTGGTACTCACATCCATACTCGCCGAAGCGCTAATGGTTGCACTTGGTATAGGTGTAAAAGTAGCGACACTTCCGGTAATTGCGTTGGGCGTGGGTATCGGTGTCGATTATGCCCTTTACATTTTGAGTGTGACGCTAGCCCAACTCCGTACTGGCGCGAGCCTTTCGCAAGCCTATTACAGAGCACTGCTGTTTACTGGAAAAGTTGTGATGCTCACCGGTATTACACTTGCAGTCGGAGTCATTACCTGGATCGCCAGCCCGATTAAATTTCAGGGGGACATGGGATTGTTACTTGCATTCATGTTTTTGTGGAACATGCTGGGTGCGTTGATTCTATTACCCGCACTCGCCAATTTTCTGTTGAAGCCGAGTGTTATCTCGTCAAATGAGGCGAAGGGCTTATTTCCGAACAGCAAACAGCGGGTGCAATTGTCTTCACATTCGAACGTGTGAATTGATTTTGCTCGAATAGAATCGCTGAAAAAATTTCCTGAATTCTCATATGCTGAGACTGATCTTTGACGTCGTACGATTCGCGATAGACCATTGTGTTAATTGCGTTATGGGTGATGTTCGTGGTCTTTAATTGTTTAATGAAGAGGCGGAGACGATTTTATGTATATGGGACCTGTTGTAGATGCTTTTTTTCATCCGGCATGGACCGACACACCGGGTTCTAAGTTTGCTAATACCTCAGCTTGGCTAGAAGATCCAATGCGCGCTCGAGCAATGCAAACATTTAAAAAAAGCTTGCCTGAGCATGTGGGCGCTTCAGATCTACAAGGTTCAGCTGAAGAGCGTATGTTGAGGGATATGGATGAGAGTCGTGTCGAAAAGGCACTTTTGCAAGCGTCACTCTATTATCCATCCACTCGTGAAGCATTAGATAATTGCGTCCTCGAACATGTCGAGTTGATTGAGAAATATCCTGCACGCTTTGCTCATTGTGCGACGGTTCTCCCTCCGAGGCAGGGGCCGGCGAGTTATTGGGATTTGATGGAAAATCCCAGAATCCTTGAAGAGTATCATGAGCGTTATAGTATCAAAGGAGTTCATTTGCTTCCGGCTCCTTGGGGGACACCTCCAAATGATAAGTGGTACTACCCACTATTCAGTAAGTGCGTAGAGCTAGGGCTTGTTGTGTTTATTTACGTTGGAATTCCTGGGCCTCTTTGGCCGACTTATCCAAATTACCCTTTGCATCTTGATGATGTGTGCTTGGCTTTCCCCGATCTGGTGGTGGTGGCACATCATATCGGTGATCCCTGGGTCGAAATGATGACGCATCTTTCTGGAAAACACGCCAATCTCTATATAGCGACGTCAGGTTGGGCGCCTAAGCGTTATCCGGAAGAGTTAATCAAGTTCATGGCCGGAAAGTGGCATGGTCAAAAAGGCGCAGATAAAGTGATTTTTGGGACGGACCATCCGTTTCTGAATCTGAAAAAAACAGTTGAAGACGCCCGTTGCTTGGCGTTACCTGATGAAGTTATTGAAAAATTCATGTATCAAAATATAAAAAAGCTAATCCCTAGTCTTTGATGTGGTGTTCGCCGAAGTCAATAACAGAGTAGCTGAGAGTGATCGCATTGGTTTTGATTACGGTCTCTTAAACCACTCGTAACAAGAAGAGTATAGAATATGAAAATTATGTTTCAGAACGCAGAGCCAGCACCTGCGGAATTTGTCTGGCACCCGGATCCAAAAGTTGTTGAGGCTAGTAACCTGACGGCATTTATGAATTACGTCGGTGTGCAAGACTACTCTGAATTGCTAAAGCGTGGTGACGGTGACCCGGCTTGGTTTTGGGAGGCGGTACTCAATTTTTTCGATATCAGATTCTACAAACCCTATGAAAAAATTATGGATTCTTCGAAGGGCTTGCCATGGACAAAGTGGTGTGTTGACGGTACAACCAATATAGTACTTAACTGTCTGGATCGCCATCGTGGAACTCCAGTCTTCGATCAAACATTTATTCTCTGGGATGGTGAGAACGGAGAGACGCGAAGTGTGACGTATGCCGAATTCGATCGTGAGGTATCGCGATTTGCAGGAGGGCTACGCAAGCTTGGATATGGGCGTGGGGATGTAATTGGTCTTTACATGCCAAATTTGGTTGAAACCTACGTGGCGTACCTTGCAATCATGAAGATAGGCGGAGTTGTTATGCCTCTCTTCTCCGGTTATGCCTCACAAGCGATGGCCGACCGCCTTAACCTGGGCGGGGCAAAAGCACTAATTACCGCTGATGCCACTTATCGAAGGGGTCAATTGTCCCCAATGAAAGATACAGCTGACGCAGCAGTGGCATTGGCTCCTAATGTACGTAATACCATTGTAGTGCGTCGCGCAAATCATCCGACGGCGTGGGACTCTAAAAGAGACATCTGGTGGGACGATGTGGTCCGCGACCAGCCAGACGAAGCGCCGACGGAGGAGATGCAGGCTGAAGACCCAGCGATGTTGATGTTCACCTCGGGCACAACCGGCAAGCCAAAGGGATGTGTTTACACTCATGTGGGCTTCGTCGCAAAAATGATGGTTGACGGTGCCTTGATGACAGATTTCAAGGCGTCCGATCGTTATTTTTGGATGGCCGATATGGGTTGGCTCGCAGGTGCCTATGCTGTTGTCGTGCCAACCATGCTGGGCGGGAGTCTTTTGGTGGCGGAGGGGGCACCCGACTATCCCAAACCCGATCGGTTTTGGGCGCTGGTTCAAGACTACGATGTCACCTACCTCGGGCTAGTACCGACAATGGTTCGACAGGCTATGCGCTCGGGCACCGATTTTGTTGCAGGCCGGGATTTCTCCAAGCTGCGCGTCATCTACACAGGTGGAGAACCTTGGGCAGAGCGCCCTTGGATGTGGTTACTGGAACATGTTTGCCACAACCGGGTAGCTATCTGCAATGGCTCTGGAGGCACTGAACTGGGTGGATGCATTGTTTTCGCTACGTTGAGCCATGCCTCCAAGCCATGCTCCATTCCTGTCGCCGTACCTGGTCTAGGCGTTGATATTGTCGACGATGACGGTAATTCGGTAGGCCCGGGCCAGATCGGTGAGCTAATCATGCGCAATCCCTCTATGAGCTTGACTGTTGGGCTGTGGAATGACCCAGATCGTTATATCGATTCGTATTGGTCAAGGTTTCCGAACGTCTGGGTCCATGGCGATCTTTGCTCTCGGGACGAGGATGGGCTTTGGTATGTCCATGGTCGTTCGGACGACACGCTCAAATTTGCGGGAAAGCGAACTGGGCCTGCGGAAATTGAGAGTGTATTCCTCGCCAGCGGCCGCATTTCAGAGGCTGCCGCAGTAGGTGTGCCTGATGAGATCAAGGGCGAAAGCTTGATTGTCGTCTGCACTCCCATGCCCGGTGAGGCGCCAGATGACGAGCTTCGCCGATTGTTGTCTGATCTTATCGTCAGCAAGCTTGGCAAAGCGTACAAACCCAATCGTATCTATTTCTCTTTAGATTTACCCAAGACGCGAAACATGAAAATCATGCGTCGGGCTGTTAGATCAGCATTGACGGGTTCCGCTATCGGTGACACATCGGCACTTGTTAATCCCGAGTCCCTTGATGCGATAGCGAGCTTAGTCGCTCAGTAACTGTTAGTCCGAGGGTGTTGAGGGTAAGTTGATGCATCGCCTCGCACCTTTTTTTTCTTTGGAGATACAAAAAATGACTAATACAAACGTTCTCGATAATCGGTATTCCAAATACGAACATCTTCTGCTGGATATGCCCCATCCCCGTGTTCTGCGAATAATGTTTAATAATCCAGGGAAGCTAAATTCAATTCCTGAGCACGCTCATACCGAACTAGTTGAGATTTGGCGTGATATTGATGCTGATCCTAAAGTGTCGGCAGTCATCATAACCGGCAAGGACGGTGTGTTTTCAGCTGGCGGCGATTTTTCGCTCGTTCAGGCTAACATCGATAGTCACGCCACCAGGCTCAAGAGTTGGAAAGAAGCGAAAGATCTGGTCTATAACTTCATTAACTTCTCGAAACCTGTTATCAGTGCCATGAGGGGACCTGCCGCGGGTGCGGGGTTGGTCTGTGGGTTACTGGCGGATGTTTCGATTGCATCAAAAACTGCTGTGCTTACCGATGGTCATACACGCCTGGGTGTCGCTGCAGGCGATCACGCAGTCATGCTGTGGCCCCTGCTCTGTGGGATTGCCAAAGCTAAGTATTATCTGATGACCTGTGAGCACTTGTCTGGTGAAGAGGCGGAGCGAATCGGTTTAGTCTCATTTGCTGTAGAGGACGCCGAGGTCGAGGCTCGTGCACTCAAGGTGGCGGTGCAGCTTGCAGAAGGCGCTCAGACCGCCATTCGCTGGACAAAGTACGCTTTGAACAATTGGTTGCGTCAGGCCGGCCCTGCTTTCGACGCTTCGCTGGCATTGGAAGTACTGGGTTTCGCGGGGCCGGAGGTGCAAGAGGGCCTTAATGCACATCTAGAGAAGCGTCGTCCTTCGTTTCCTGAGGATTGTCCGATTTGATACAGCAGGCTTCAGCACACAAGAATATGGCAATGGCCAATAACGTGATGTGGTAGGAACTGTATGAACAAAATGCTTGCTGCAAGGGCGAACAAAGGTTCGACCGATTTATCTCTTGAGCTCGTAGATGTCCCCGAACCGGGACCTCGTGACGTTTTGCTCAAAATCGCTTCTGCGGGCCTGGCGCCGGGAACCTTCGCGTTGCTTGAGCGCGGTGGTTTCTTGCTCCAGCCCACTACAATTGGGCATGAAGCGGCCGGCACGGTGACGGCAGTCGGACAGGAAGTAACGTCGTTTAAGGTTGGTGATCGCGTGAGACTCAACCCAACTTTAAGCTGCACAAATTGCAATTTTTGCCGCTCCGGGCAGGAGCATATGTGTCCCCATGCAGCGATGATCGGGTTCATTCCCTTGGGTAAGGATCCCACGCCTCTATTTGCGCGCTATCACGATGGATGCTTGGCGGAATTTGTCTGTGCGCCCGATTGGTTGTTAGACAAGCTTCCGGACGCTATCAGCTTTGAAGTTGGCGCAAAAATGCAAGACTTGGGTGTTGCCTGGCGCGCACTGGCAAGTGCGGCGATACCTCCTGGGGGAACAGTCGCAATCACTGCCGCTACGGGAGCAATGGCAGCCGCGACGATAAAGCTCGCGAGTTTCTTCGGTGTTGGACGTCTTGTCCTTATAGGCCGTTCAGCAGTGCGCCTCTCTGCAATGAAAAGCCTGTCGACAATTCCTACAGATTTTGTTGCGTTGGAGTCACTTAACGCCGACTGGGCTGATACGGAAGGTCTTACTGGCGCAGTTGCGGAACTCATTCCCGGCGGGATCGATGTTATACTTGATTACTCCTCGACCACCACGGGAGTCGGTTTTTTACAGGTGATAAATTCGTTGGTGGTCGGGGGGACCTTTGTTCATGTCGGCAGCAATATGGCCGTACTTCCCGTACCTTTGGCCAAGATAATGGGTAACTGTTGGAAAATTGTTGGTACCAGGAACACCTCTCGGTCAGACACCGATGCGGTGATGAAATTGCTGGAACAGAGGCTTTTGAATGTCGATGAACTCATTACCCATCGTTTTGCATTAGCAGATCTAAAAGAGGTCGCAATCAAATACAGGAGTCGAGAGCTCCCGATGTGGATGGGCGTTGTAGCACCATAAAAGTCAGTGCGAGAAGGTCATTGGCCGCGTCCCCGATCCCTAGGGCTGCGTGGGCATCCTCGTGAATAAAGTAGGCGGCTGCGGTGGGCAAATGGGTCGAGCGTATCCACGGCGTCTTTGGAAATATTGATATCATCGTTCACGCGGCCGCGATATTTCTGTTCACTCTTTTTGAGAATTTAATCGTGCCTGAAAACCGTGTTGTCGAAGTAGGCATGAACGGCACTTTTCATTGTTATCAAACGACCTACCGCCACATGCGCATTGCGCAGTGGACGAATCGTAATTTCGCATTGGGCGACGCGTTGCTCGGTCTTGTTAACGCTGTGGTCTATGCCACTAGCAAGACGGGTGCCATAGGCCGGATTCGGCCACATAGCGAATGCACTTTAAATTCTTAAGGCTGCGCATGGGGCAGTACCGAGCCTGTGCAATTGAAACGTTATTTGCGGCAGCTGCCTGCGCTACTTTTCTGCGAGACCTGTAGCGATGATCCGCATCGACACCATCTGGCTCGCCACCGCGCTGATGGACATACGCGCCGGCACTGAAACCGCGCTGGCGCGGGTGGTTGCAGTGCTCAGTGCGGGGCAGCCCCACTGTACTTATCTGTTTGCCAATCGCAGCGCCACGCGCATCAAGATGTTGGTGCATTACGTTTTGGGCATCTGGCTAGCGGTCCGCCGTCTGCACCCAGACAAGTTTTTCTGGCCGGGTTCTCGAAACGGTAGTCTGCTGAAATTGGGCGCAAAGCAATTGCACGCTTTGGTGCTGGGCTTACCTTGCAATGCTGCAACCTGCTCCCGTGTCGAGCGAGGATCGACAAAAATCTAAGCGCGTCGCCTTGCTGCCACAGTTTCCACGCACGCTGATCCACACGAACCCGACAACAGCATTGCCTGTGCAGGTATACCCTCCAGCGCATTGGCGAGGATGTCAGCAAGAAACTCGATTACATGCCGGCTTGCTCCACATCCTCTGTGGGGTTTTCGCTTGGAGACGTGCGCAGACGAAATGAACGCCCAAGTCAAAAGGAGCCAGATGATTTAATGACATGCCGAGCTGGTCTGCTGCGCCTCTATCTCTGCGTCTAACACCAGGAGCCTAGAATGTTCGTGCTTTTGGACGAGGGAGAGATGCTTGTCTACGTCTTCCTGCGCGCGATGCTGCTGCCCCAAGAGCGACTCAGTCAAGAAGTTGAACCGTATTGATTCTTCAAGCGTCAGGCCAGAAAAATTTCTTTGCCAGAAAGGTCTCTACTAAGTGCACGTATTTTCCGGAGGTACGCGCGCTGCATCTTTGTGAGCACAAGCATGTAAATCTCCTAAAAACTGCAACTGGGAAGTGTGCCGCAACTTCTGGAAGGAATGTCTAAGAGGAGTATCAATCGTGGGGCAAGTGTTGGGCACACGTCCTGAAGTGAGCTACTGCTGAGGTGAGTTCTCCACTTACAAGCTCTAGTGCAGATGTGGAGTTGCGCAGATGGGAACTCGATCGCGCACTGTCTTCAGCAACTTCACGAACGCTCAACATCCCCTGGTTAATCTGTTCGGCCACCGCGCACTGTTCCTCGGCCGTAGCAGCCATCTGTAGATTTGTCTCCTTGATGACGGCAATTGCGTGAGTAATTCTTGATAGCGCTGAAGATGCCTGCGTCGTCAAGGAGACACTCTCTTGAGTCATGGAATGACTGTCTTTAAGGCGTTTAGAAGTTTTTTCGGCCGTCTCTTGCAAGCGCTTGATAAGCATCTCAATCTCTCCAGTCGAGGCTTGAGTACGCTGTGCTAGTCCTCTTACTTCATCAGCAACGACAGCAAATCCACGTCCTTGGTCACCAGCTCGAGCAGCTTCGATGGCAGCGTTGAGGGCGAGCAGATTGGTTTGCTGAGCGATAGACTTAATGACATCAAGGATGCTACCAATCGAAGCACTTTCCTGCTGTAGATGTTGCATTGAGAAAGAGCAACCAGCCATTTCTACTGCTAGTGCGTCGATTTTGTCGCGCGCCAGCCGTACCAGGTCATCCCCTTGGCGAGCCTGGTCTTCGGCTTGGAAGACAGTCTGATTGGCAAGACCCGTATTGCGCACCACGTCCAAGGCACTTGCCGTCATCTGCTGCATGGAAGCCGCAACTTGGGTTGTCTCCTCACGTTGTCGGTCAACGCCTCGTCGGGTTCGTTCGATGACTTCGACTAGATCAATCGCAGTTCCATTTAGCTGACCGACACCAGTACCTATTCTTCCGACCATAATGCGTAAGCCCGCCAGCATGCCTCCCACGGTATCGAGCAGTTCGCCAAGCTCGTCATGGCGTGGTGGCGAAAGGGAGGACCCACTGAGATCCCCTTCAGCTACGCGTCTGACTAACTCAACTGATTGTTTAAGTGGTTGGAGAATCAGATGACGGATCACAAGGCTAGCGCCCAGCCCCAGTAAAAAAGCGCACCCTACAATAGTACCCAGTAGGGACCTGACCCTTTTGTCCGCAGCTACCCACTCCTGCTCCTGCTCAGATCGGGACTCCGCCAAGCTTAAAATCATTCGCTCAGCCTCTCTGGCCATCTCAATCGCTCTACGATCGGCGCTGGCCTGGCTACTGGAGTATTGTTCAAACGCCGCCTGATAGTCTGCGAGAGCTGAATTGGCCTTATCAATTGATGCGCGCTGCTCAGCACCCACTCGCGCCCCTAGAGCTTCCATTGAGGCGAGTACATCGCTCATCCGTATCAGCCAATCACTGCGATATCGATCGTCTGTTTCAAGAGTGTAAGAAAGCTCGCTGTCCCTAACCTTAGCCAACTTGTCGGCCAGGGAAGCAGCGGCCTCTACTTGTGCCAATTGATCTTTCCCTTCAACACTACCTTCGGACTGAACTGAAGCCAGTGTGTCAATCTGGTCGAGGAACATTGAAGAGAAACTGTCACTAGCCTGCGCAGCCAGATGCTGCATGCGAATGCGTGCGTCCCGAGCGTCTTTCTTTGCATTAACGAAATGTAGGAACTGTTCCAGATAGGCCGTTTCAGCGCCACCTACCGTATCGCGAAAGGTCTCACCAGATCTCGCAACCTCAAGTTGAGCGATGTACTGTCGAACCATCTCAGCAGTCAGTGGATCCAAATTGAGGGCGAACTCCCTCTCCTTAATTCTGGCTTGAAGAATTAGTCTTTCGAGTTCCGCACTTTTCTTGATTTCGTCATTACTTGACTGAAGTACTCCAAGTGCATAGAACGCAGTGGATGCCACACTAAATGTGAGGATGAGTACGAGGCCAAAGCCGAGAATCAATTTTCCGCCCACAGATAAATCACGTAGCGACCGAATCACAATGTCGTCACCCTTTGTTCAAAATGAAATTTCCAAGTTATTGATCCGAAGCCATTGCGAAGCCAATACCAGATTGGTGGCATCCGGAGGACTATCGGACAACGCGAGAGACCGGTAAGCGCATCGATCTTCCAGCGCCGCGACCTGGCCATTTATGGTGCGTGGCAGAACGATCGGCTTTTGTGGCAGCGTGCGATCAACAGTTTTGTACTTCATTACCAACGCAGGTATGCGACGTACTAAAGATTTATCGGCACGCTTGGGGCGCCGTCTCATATGCGGGCCGAATGAGTCGGCCTCGTAGAGGTCTCCGCTTTCATTAAACAAATCGTTTCATGCTGTGATGATGAGATGTTGTTTCGATACGTTTTACCTCTACGCAGGCCTACCTCATTAGTCTGTTGACGACCACATACTTTCGAAGAGCTTTGTGGCTTGATACACAGATAGCTTCCAAGTGTCCTCACGCCGGCTCCAAATCTGTGTAACGAAGCTAACCGAGTCTATCGTTTCGTCTGTTGCACACCTCACCCCACGCAAGCGCATCAGACCTGTCATGCATGCCAATTCAGCCGTTGCATTGACCATCAACGCTTTCCGTTGTACGGAATGAAATCGAACGGAGTTGTCCAAGTATTCCAGTAGTTGTGCCTTTACATGAACGGTGCCAGGCGCATGGATGTAGAGTAAGTCGTCGGCTAACAGACTTTCGATTTGAGTGATGTTGCCGGCTTCTAGTGCTCGGCAACGTTTGTGTTCGAGATCGAGGACAAGATCACTGATCGTCACTGTTCCTGCTCAACTCTATTGTTAAGCGAGCCTACCCAGGAAATCTCGACAGAGACTTCGTCACCCGGTTTCAACCACAGAGGTGGATTACGTTTTACGCCGACACCACCAGGTGTGCCTGTGACAATGACATCTCCAGGTTGCAAAGTGATAAATGTGGATATGTAGGCGATCAGACGGGGAATCGGGAAGATCATATAGTCGGTAGTTGCATTCTGCACTACTTGTCCGTTCACACGTGTCCAAAGTTCCAGAACCAGGTCCTCCGGCAGTTCGTCCAGCGTGACGAGGGCGGGGCCAAAGCCACCGGTCTTGGCGAAGTTTTTTCCAGGTCCGAACTGGCGAGTGTGGTGCTGCCAGTCGCGAACGCTGCTGTCGTTAAAGCACGAAACTCCAGCTACGTGGCTCCAGGCATCAGCTTCGGAGATACGGCGACCAGGTTTACCAATAACAATGGCCAATTCACCCTCATAGTCGAGTTGAGTGGACTCGATGGGGCGAAGCAATGCCTTACCGGCTGCCTGCAGAGATTCTGGATGACGGAAGAAAATCGACGGGTGTTCTGTCGGATCTCGTTGCGTCTCAACACGATGTTCCTCGTAGTTATGGCCCACGCATGCGATTAGTTGTGGCTGGGTGATAACCGGCAATAGAAACACATCAGACACGCGGTAATCTGCAGTGGCAGTCTCGTGTTGGCGTGCAAGCTCCAACCACTTGTCCTGGGCGAGAAGGTCTTTGAGAGTAGGTATTTCTCTATTGAAGTGCCCTCCAAGGTCAACGATCTCTTCGCCTCGTAGAATTCCATAGGAACTGTAGTCGTCGACTTGAAAACTCACGAATCTCATGTTGTTTCCTCTTTGTAGTTGTCTGAAAAATTTGGCTGCGCCCGATGGTAGGGCCTGAACTATTTTTGGGAGAGCTGCTGTTGATCAATCGCTTCGTAGCTATATCGATCAGGTCTTATCACCATGGCAGCGGCGCCACAGCGATCAAGCAGGCTACCCAGCTCACCCGTGACGTCTCGCACGCAGATGTGCTCAGGGCTGCGGTTATCACCGACAAAATCTTCATCGCGGTGGATTAAGGCGACGACACGTCCAGGCATTCCATTGGGCAATAAATTAGCCGCGTTAGCGCGGAAGTCAGGTGTATCCCACCCGACGATGCTGAAGCCCTCACCCAATTGCGTATCCAGAGGTACCAGACCGTATTTAGGATGCTGAACTAATGGCTGGGGAAGTAACTCGGCATGTGGAAGTTTCAGTGTCGGCTTGAAGAATCCAGATTGCAGGTGAGGTTTGGGCTTGAAGCGTAATTGCAGGATGTAGTCACGACATGCTGGTATAAGGCAGGCAGCACGCAGTGCCCACTGAGCCGCGATAGCACCTGCAATACTCTTGGGCTGCATGAAGGTGCCAATCCGCAATGCCATGCGGATGAGTGCACTGGCATGAGGACGTCGTTCCTGTTCGTATGTGTCAAGGAGCGTCGGTGAGGCACCCCAGCGCGTAGCTGCAGCAAGTTTCCATGCCAGATTCGCAGCGTCTCGAATGCCGCTGTTGAGACCTTGGCCGGCAAACGGAGGCGTCAAATGCGCTGCGTCGCCCGCCAACAGTACTCGGCCGTCCTTCCAGCGATTAGCTACAAGCGCATGAAAGCCATAGATAGCCTTACGTACAAGGGGCAGATCAGCATCCTCTGGCATGCGCTTGGCTATCCAACTGCGAAATGTGCCTTCCTTGAGCGTTTCTTCATCTTGGTCATTCGAGCGCAACATGAACTCATATCGTACGATGCCGCTTGGGCCCGGTAACCGAATTGCTGGTCGTCGTGGATCGCAATAAGTTCGAGTGTGTCTGAGTGGTACGGTGCGTTCGCACAAGTCAACGATCAACCATCTCTCAGAGTAGGATTCACCCTTCATTGGGATGTTGCATAAGTCGCGTACTTTGCTGCGGCCGCCATCACAGGCCACCAACCACTTCCCATTAAGAACATGAGTTTCGCCCGTCGGAGTTATCACCGTACAGTGTGTGGCCTCTGCACTCTGATCAATGGAAATGCATTCATGACCAAAAAGCACTTCGACATTCACGAAGCGCTTCAGACCTTCTGCTAACGTACTGACAAGTGCAGGTTGACGGAACGCGTTACGCTTGGGGTAGCCATATTCCTGGCGTGTCGGTTGAATTGACGCAAAGGGTTTGCCATTCCAATCGAAATACTGCACTCCATAGCCCATCACTACGTCTTTCAAAACGCTATTTATAAGACCTGCGTTCTGGAATGTGCGTAAACTCTCGTCATCAAGTGTGACCGCACGGGGCTCAGGCTCCAACGTAGCGTTGCGCTCTATGACCACCGTGCGAACACCATATAGCCCGAGTAGGTTTGCGAGGGTGAGTCCTACCGGGCCGGCTCCGATGATGATGACATCGGCGGCATTAAAATTGTTCAAGGGTAACTCCCGTATAACTAGTTGCCTGGTGGTTTTAGGCGTCCTTCGATTCGCAATGCGGCGCGTAGAACTTGATCAGCTACTTGTTTCCGGTTGGGAAGTACAATCTGATCGGATAGAACGATGCTGAGGCTGCCAAGTAAATTTCTACCTTGATGAATCGCCGCAGCAAAACCTCTAACACCTGAATCGATTTCACTGTGGGTGATACATACTTTTTCGGCTCTTAGCAGAGTCATGGCATCAGACAACTCATCAAATACGACTGGCAGTCGTGCTTTTCGTAACTCTTCAGCCTGTGAGGTTGCAATCTCTCGCAAGACGTCAACTCCCATGTGCGCAAGAATTATTTTCGAGGTGGCCCCTAGAAACAGTGGCATTGCTTTACCTCTTTCGTAGCTGACCACCGGTCCTGAGCGTCCGCGTACCTGATGCACACATACGACCTTTCGCCCATGCAAACGACACAGAAGAGCGGTTCCACCTGTACGCTCAGTTAGGCTTTTCATGACATCTTTGGCCGCTGCAATCAGAGGATCGCTTTCTCGGATTCGTCGATCCAATTCAACAATGGTTGGCCCGAGCACGTACTCGTTGATGGATGAGCGCTCGATTAACCCTATGCCTTCAAGGTCAGCCATGTACCGATAAGCTGTGGCGCTGGATACATCGAGCGCCTCCATGACATCGATTGCACGCAGATGCGTACGTCCGTCTCGAAATAGCACCAATACTTGGAGAGCTTTTGCGGTGGTAGACATCAATCGAGCCTCAGTGTTTTTTTAGCTTCGCATGATCGCTACGCCCCACTGGTTGAGTGTCTGTGGGCGGTGGGGCCATACGCCCGCCGGTCGGTTCTGTTCACAGATTTCGAGTTCAGACGAAATCTCTCCCATGTTGCCGTCAATATCGCGCACCATGAAGAATGTGTCATTACCGGGACCATGACGCCCAACACCCCAAGCTAAATCAATACCGACGCTTGCCATATGATCAGCCCAGTCTCGCAATTGCACCCAGTCAGCAACCTCACATGAAAGGTGATCGAAACGAATCATGGGAGCACGGAAAATGGCCATCGCATGATGTTCAGCGTCCGTTCGCATAAAAATGGCAGTGAGCTCGCCTACATCGTTCAGCACACGATCTGAAACGACAAAACCAAGTTTCTCAGTATAAAACTCGGCGAGCTTCGTCGGTTCTGGTGTGCGCAGCGCGAAATGTTGAAGACGAGCGTCATCAGGCAGGGGGGCATTATCCAATGAGGCGGTGGTGAAAAAGCTCACGAGATGCCCATGTGGATCAGCGAGGGTAATAACGTGAGGCTTGTCTTCTATAAGCTCAGCTCCGCGAGACAGGAGCACACTCCGGTAGGAGCTCAATGAATCAACATCTTTGAAGCTGAATGAGGCGCGTTTTAGTTGACCACCTTCACCTGGCACAAACACAAGTTCACGTCCGGGCGCGGAGCAAACGATGGAGTCATGATGTGCAGATTGTTCAAGCTTAAATGCAGACGAATAGAAGTCCGCGAGCTTCTGGGGGTCGCTGGTAGACAACTCAAGCTTGGCAAGCGTTGCTCCGATTTCCATGGCTATTGTTCTCATTAGAGGGGGATGAACAATTTCATTCAACTGCTAGGAGCTAAGGTCGGTCAACGAGCTCTCTCATAGCTTGAGAATCGAGGAAATTATTTGCGCAGGGCTGCAAGTCTCCTCGAATCGGAGCATCAAGTTGGTCTAGGTTGGGTAGGTCTTGAGCTGGAATTAACGATGGTCAGCGACTGCTTTTCGACTAGAGTGTGTAAAAACGCCTCTGTAAAAATAGCGTTGACGTGTTTCAGGTCACGACCGATGCGACCCGCAGAATTGACCGTCCGATCACGCAGCAAACAAACGCCCACGATTCAAACGATTGGGCAATGAGCGTTTTTACAGACTCTTGGCCGATAGCTTAAGATCAGGTTACAAAGCGTGGCTGGTCATGATCCGGGTGCAGGAGAACCCATAACAGAGTTTCCTAATTCAAGGCTTCCGCCAAGAGGGGATGGCGGAGGCATGGCTATCCACAGTCTGTCCAATGAAAATGTTCAATTTTCACACTATGTCAGTGGCTCGACGGATATTGTTTCCACATACCTAAACTTCTTTTTTGCAGCCTTTATCGCCTCCTGCTCCGCTAGGAGCGTGCTCAACGTATCGACGTCATGCGTGAACGTCTTGCGTTCACCCTCGAACTCGTTGCCCACGGTCAGCGTCACTCGTAGTTTGGGGGGCAATGCTCTCGGTACCTTCCTTTTTGGGTGTTCCTGAATAGGCACCACTTTCGCCAGGTTTGGAATACCGTAGCTGACAGTTTGTGCGTGTACTTCCACAGGTGCAGAGGCCTGGGCTCCGCCAAACAACGCTCGGCGCATTTCTTCTTCAGTTAGTTCTGTAGGCATTCGTTGTCTCGATGCTATCTCAATAGTGGTCTCAGCCCGTTTTAGCTCGGAGGAGTCGATCCCATTTACGAGTTGTCAGTTCGTGGCACACGGTTGGTGATCCACCGAAGCAGCGCTGCGATACGGTCTCCATATGGACCTCCGTGGCGTAGCTGATAGCAATTCCATTTTCGTTTAGCAGCACACCACCGGCGCCTCTCAACAGTGCATGTCCAGCAACAACATCATGTGCTGAAACGGCGTAAAGCGAGATGCCGCACACACCGTCTCCAGCCGCTACTCTAGCCAGTCTGTATGCGATGGATGGCATTGCAAGAAAACTCCCTGGAGCACACATCTCTCGATTGAGGTCTGGTTTATTTAGAGCTGCAGCGCTGACCATTATAGTGCTGTCGCTCGACAGCTTTTTATCAGAAAGGTAGGAGGCTACTGGTTGACCATTGCGAATCAGATAGGGCATGCCTTCCGCCCACTCGATGCAGTCTGGTGGCCCCTCAGCAGTCACGGGGGCAAATACAATCCCGAGTACTGGGATGGTCTTATGCAGTAGCCCCACTGATATTGCAGATCCCTTCAAGCCGTTCAGAAAGTCACTCGTTCCGTCGTTAGGGTCAACAACCCAACACCAAGCATTCCCCGTCAGGATGTGTCCCGTCTCTTCACCCCAAAAATCGCAACAAAGCAGGCTGAGGAGTTCAGGCCTCAGAATATTTTCAATTTCAACGTCAATCGCAGCCTTATCTCCCTGGCCTCGAGGTCCATCCGGACGACTCCACTCTTCGGATAGCAAAACGCCTGCTCGTTGTACAATTTCGGATGCTCTGGTAAGAAGCGCTATTAGATCTGGACTAGTCATGACGCTCTATAAAAAATGATCGTTTAAGGAAAGCCTCCAAGCTAGCAGCGACCTATTGTAAGTAGCGGCGCGCAACCTTAGACGAGACAGCTCACCACATAAATTAGGGCAACGTATGGCATTTGACTAGGCGTATTCACTCGATCCGACTATTCCTCTGCAGTGTGCTGGTCATAGTCCCGAACACGCTGCAACCATCAACGACGTTATGTGCGATTGATGATCCCGACTGTGCCGATGGCGGCTGCCGTCCCAAATGGTGGAGGATGACCTGTCGCCATGAGTATCTTTGAGCCCAATCAGCCCTGGTCACCAGCAGACACCGTGGTATCGTCAATCACTTATACATAGGCTATGTGACCGGGGCGATTGATCCGGGTGACAACGCGACATGCTCCGGATCCTGCCCGTGGTGAGTGGCTACCGCGCGGGAGAGGAAATGAAGCTTTGTTTCACCACCTGGTACATAAATGTGTATCAGCGATTCAAGAAGGATGAGTCACTTAGCCTCTTGAACCCTGAGTTGTTTGAGGTGGCGTTTCCTTTAAGCGAAATCAAGACCATCAACCTGTTCGATATCAAGGCGTACCAAGCTTTTCAGCAGGAAAACGCTCCGCCCGCTTGATCTACGTCTCTCTGGCTCTCCGCGCCGACATCTGTGCCGATTTTACTGGCTTGCCGGATGAGGCTACGACACGACTTAGCATGCAGCAGCTTAGGTTTGACAGTCTTTACGACCGTATTTACCTCCACTATCGAGCATTTGGAGCCTTTCCAGGGTAGTTGCACAGAGTTGACGGTAGTCGGGAAACTTTGCAGGGCGCGCCGCGCCGCGCTGCACACTACTTGTGCACAGCGCGGCCAACCTCGCGCATTAAAAAGGGGAAGCCACAGACTTACCTACAACCAAAGGGATTGCTCTAAGGTTAAAGCTTTAAAATGCTTGAATTTGATTAAAATACATTTGCTAAACGATGCCGAGCAACTCTGCTCCTACCATAGGGCATAAGTGTAGTTGACGTAAAATCGGGTCTGATCCTGATCCTGAAGAGTTGCAGTAGGCAATTCAGTGCGAAAGTTCGCTCGGCGCAGAGAGAAACCTAATCCTTTAAGAGCACCGGACTGAAGGACGTAGTCCAGACGAACATCGCGCTCCCACTCGCTATACCTTTGAGTCGTAACGCCGCCAGATCCACGTATGTCGCGACCGCTAATGTAGGTCAACCCCGCCTTAAGACCCGGCACGCCCAGCGCGGCAAAATCGTAGTTGTACATACCAAACGTCGAATTTTCACCCGCGCGAGTGAAACTGTTGATCATGATATCGGTATTGAGATAAACGCTCGCGCCGCCTTCACCTTCAGCGCGCCCCCTCCCATCGACAACATTAGCGTTGTTAATAAAGACCATCCCACCGCTGTCGCTGACACGTTGATGACCCATGGTCAGCGCATGCCCACCGAGGGTATAAGTGAATGCAGCAGACCAGGTATTGTTGTCGACTTCACCAGTATTGCCTTCGTTAAATCCATTCCTGTAAGCGAAATTTGAGTCACTTCCATTTTTGCCATCAGACTTGCTATTGAAATATCGCAGGTCTGTCTTGAACGACTGGTCAGGCGCAATCTGGTAGACATGCACCAACCCTAGGAAATTCTGACGGTAGTAATCTTCAAGGTTGGCATAGTAATACTGAAGAGTCAGGTCTTTATTGACTTTCCAGTCCACACCGCCGAACCGAAAACCATCGGAACCCTTGCGACCGCCTGCGGCGATACCTGCCCAGTTGCTGGAGGCGCGACCTATCTCACGATTCAGGTTGCCGGCAGTGAAAGTAAAATCATCTACCTCCTTCGAAGTCAAAATGGCGCCCTGGTAGCTCGCAGGGAGCACTCGACTGTCATTTGACACCAGAATGGGCAGGTTCGGCGCTAAAGCGTTACCCGCTTTCAGTTCGGTTTTAGAGAACATGATCTTACCGTTTGCCCCCAGACGACTCCATTCATCTACCGGCGATCCATCGGTTGTCGTCGGGGAAATCGTATTGCTCGTAGTAGCGCTGTGCGGAGAGATACCGCCACCCAGATTTAGACCCAGCAACCCCTGAACATCCAATCCAAAACCGACGACACCTTGCGTATAGCCCGACAGATAGTCGAACCTCAGACCCGTTGCGGTTTGGCGCTGATCAACACCGTTGGGACCGCGCTGATCATTTTCATAGTACAGCGTACGAGAGCTAATGGACGCCTTGCTGTCTTCAATCAATCCGGCGGCATTAGCCTGTTGAACTGTAACGGCTAAGGCAACTGCGAGTGCCAGCGTAGACTTGATCACTGAAATGCTCCTATGTTTTTGTGGTGTTGAGTTGCATCGCATGGTGAAAGTGGATTGATGCGCAATCCAGAATCTCACCAATGCAATGCTATTTAGCAATAGGAATGCCAGTGATACTTAAGATGTTGTTTTTAATGGTTATTTAATTCAAATAAACGATTATTGATAGTGTTATAATATTGTCCTATGCTGTAATGCTATTGATTTGGAGAAGGGCTGTGGAGAATCGAATCACTTTGCGCCACCTCGAAGCATTTCGAGCCATCATGGTGCGCAAGACCGTTACTGGCGCCGCTGAAATGCTCGAGATCACTCAGCCCGTGGTAACACGACTTATCTCCGATCTTGAAGAGAGGATTGCGATTCCTCTCTTCACGCGCACCAAAGGTCGGCTTCTGCCCACGGCCGAAGCAGCCTTACTGTTCAAAGATGTAGAGCAGTCATTGATCAGCATCGAGCGCATCGCGAATGCTGCTTCAAACATCAAGGCCTTGAAGATGGGCTATCTGGAAATTGCAGCAGCCCCCAGCATGTCACTGTCCTTTCTGCCTCGGGCGATAGCGAGCTTTACGCGCGAGCACCCCGATGCAGTGGTTTCAATGCACATGCATAGCTCGTCGACAGTGCTCGATATGGTTCAACGCGACCGCTGCGATTTAGGGTTCGCTATGTTTCCCATGCGCGCGACTCGCCACGGCAACAGCGAGACATTGGTATCGGCCAAAATGGTGGGAGTCGTACCGATCAATCACCGCTTGGCGAACCGTGACGTCTTGCACCCAGAAGATTTTGAAGGCGAGAGTTTTATTTCATTGATGCCGTTAATGGAGGAACGAATGAAGATCGACTCAGTGATGCTGTCGTATGGCGTCAAACGACGTATCAATGCCGAGACCCAGGTTGCGTCCGTCATCCTTAAAATGGCTGAAGCAGGCTCGGGCGTATCCATCATCGATCCATTGACGGCTAGTGGCTACACGGGAACCATGCTCAAGTTCATTCCCTTTGAACCGGCCATCATCAATGATTTTTCCATTGTCATTTCGCAGCGCAATTCCTCAACACTAATTCTCAAGCCATTTATTGACCATGCTCGGAGAGAGATACGGAAAATGGTTCCCGCCAATCTGATTGTCCGAAGTTAGGGCTAGTGCAAGCAGATGAGCACTCGCTTGGCCACAACGCTGCAGATTGTTTATCAACAGGCCGTCAACCTGGGAGAGCCTGATGGTGCTCGCACACAAGCCCAGCTGGATGCTCATGCGGTATCTTTTGCGGGATGGCACTATTGCAGCGCCCTTGCTGACCCCGCTCAATGGGAGCTAATGGCGTTTCTAGAGATTCCGCTCGGCAAGGATAGTGGATAAGGGTTGAGCCGCAGCGGCCTGTAAGCAGAGGGGTCGACGGGTACTACCGTCGTTTTTTGAGATATCGGAATGAAAATTGACACCTTCGGCGGTTGGATACCCCCAATCATGTTGGTCACCTCCATTCAGCTCAAACTCTCCACCTAACGGTGGATGACCGCAAAGCGGAAGAAATCGAGGAGGCGCCGCTTTCAAATCTTGATCGGTGCGGCTCCATCGAAGCGCTGCAACCCCAAGAGGCATCCGCCTTCGTCGACTAAGAGTACGCAGTGGGATAGTGATAGCGGCTTTGCTATGAGGTTTGAGTCGACGAGTAGGCCCAACAAGACGCGCTGAAGTGGCTGAAGTGGCTTAAGGGAAATGGGGGGATTCCCGTTTCAACCAACAATGATTCTTAGCGCACTGAGAGGAAGTGAGTTGAGCACATCAGCGCGATAATCAAGGATGCTTCAGAGCAAAAAGCATGGATGGGTTGTTTTTTGGGTTGAATTCGATCACTGACTGAGCTTCACAAGGGCTCCCGCTGCATCACCGTACTCCACGGTATATCCCCGTGCCATTTGAATCACCTTGTTCTCCCAAATTTCGGTGTGTTTGCTTTGGTAATTGAAGATCAATTTCGGTGTTTTGGCATTCTGGATGACTCTGGCTACTGCAGCTTTCGATGGATGTTTGTAGGGAGTACCACTGGTACTGAACAGGTATTGGGAGCAATCGAGCGATTTGATGAACTCCTGTGACACATTATTTTCGCTGCCGTGGTGGGGAAGCTTCACCAGATCAAATAGGTAAGGAGGAGCTCCAAGATGCTTTTCTAGCGACGAGAGTAAGCGCGATGGAAAAGCATCAGCCCCACACAACACGCGCTTACCCTCGAACTCGATCGAAAACGCAATGCTGCTGCCATTGGCTTCGGCGGTGTCCTCCCTGAAGACCTCGTCAGCTAACCGGTCGATGTTTGGCACCGCTTCTGTACCAAACGCCTCACGCCCGTCTTCACCAAAGTACGTCGGCATGGCCGGAATACCTTCATACAGATCTGCCTCACCGCAAACATCAATCCACTTGATCTTCAAGCGTGCGAGTTGACCCGCATCAGGGGACAGTAAAGTGATCTTCACTCCCCCTGGTAAATCGATGACCGGACAGCTTTCATCATTGACCATGACCCCAGCATTTTTGAGTGCGACATTCCATGCGATGCCCTTATCCAGAAGCAGCTTGGTCAGACGCTCACCTTGTTTCGCGCCAAATGTTTCGGGGCCAGGGAGATGGCGGAAACCGTTGAACCAAAAGTCTCGGACCGGGACGCCGTAAAAGTCGTGATCAAGCAACGTGAGCATTCCTAAAATGTGGTCGCGATCGACATGAGTCACCACCACTAACTCAAGTACGCCACCGCGTGCGGCCAATTGCTGCAATCGATCTTTGAGCGTGAGTGGAACAGATGGGCCTGCGTCGATAAGAATCACGTTTGGAGCGGCGTCGGGACCGTACTCCACCCACAAGCAATCGCCAAAGCTGGCCGGCAGCGCAGTGATATGAAACAAAGTTTGGCCTCCTCTTCAATCGTTTAGTGAATGGGTAACCCCAGAAATTTTGATACCTGCAACGTCGTGAAGGGCTCGGTACGCACGCAGGCAACATCCGCGGCTCTTGCAGCAGCCAGCATTTCTTGAACGGTCTGATCTTCTTTATCTGCCATCGACAGAATGGTGAGCGCCTCTACAAAGATGTGCAGGCCCACTGTGTAGTAAGGCAATCCGCGTGAATGTGCCAATACAAACATTTTGCGCGCCTCATGCCAGGCGCTAGACCCCCGACGTCCCTCCCGGAGCAACTTCCATCCAAGTGCGATAGGCCCATCTGGCAGCCAGTTAAAGCGATCGTTGAGATTGACCATCCACTCACGACGATGCTCGAGTTGAGTACGGCCGAGAGCAAACAGATAGGCAGCCGCTGCTGCAGCGAAGGGATTATCTTCCTTCTCATACAGGCCAGTCGTTGCTTGCCCGCGCATGCTCTCCGTGATTGAGCTGCTGGATGATACGTCGCGCCGAGTTAGATACTCGACTAACGAGCCATAGACGGGATCGGTCAACTTCAAGCCGACTGACCACTTAGCGCTATCACCACCGGTCTTACCTTTTCGATGCAGCGACAGGGTAAACACGTCTCCGCCCTGATTGGTCCATCCAAGCGGGTACGCGACCATCGTCTGGGGCTTCCCTTTCCCGGAAACAACCAACCATCTACGTTGGTAACTGTTGGCTCTGAACGAGGGCACAACAACACTGGGCAGTTGCACTTCGCACGTGAGACTAGCGTTCTGAATTCGCTGGAGAACCTCAACGTTTATTGACTGTTCGTTAAGGTCCGACGCGAAATCACGTAACTGCTTGAGTGAGACGGAATTGGGCTGTGTCACCGACCTGACTTCCAGATCCGGCCCTTTGAAATCGCCAATATTGAAAGCCGCGAGATTAACGCGAGGAATGGGACTGTAGGACGGTGCAATTTCCGGAGGCAAACGCAAACCCGGCTTCGTGTTTTGGACGATAAATCGATACTGTTCGCCGTCAGTCAGAGAAACGGTTCTACGCAGGGACGTACCGTTTGGGTATCCCAGATCGATAAGGTAAGCACCGGCTTCAGGCAGCTCCAACACTGACACTTCACTGCCATAGCGATGCGAGCCAACCAGCACCATGCGATTAGAAAATAACGGGTTACCTATCACTAACTGTTCGCCATTTTTCGTCAATGGCCAAACAGAGCAAAGAAATTCACGCGCGGGCCCAAACGAGTCAGAAGTCGTTTCAAAGCTGATCGTAGGTTTCATTGCACCTCCAGCAAAATGTTCTGGAACGGAGGGACTAAGTAGGTATCGACCGGAGCCGCCGTGAATCCTCCCGCTGGCTCAAAGGAGGCTTGTACCGAGCATTGTCCGCAGGGCACAAACGTCCGCCATGGGTGAGCTTTATCGGGTCTGATCACCGTCTCACCAAGCACCGTGTAACTAATCTCCGCGAATGGATTAGCCTCATCGTTGTCGAGCGTCACGTGCACCACGACTTCTGGTGGACCAGCCAGAACATGCAACTGAAACCCGACTCCAACAATGCCATCCGCAGGGCATTGAGGTTTTCCGCTAAAGTCGTCCATAAGCGCCGCTATTGCCTTTTGAAGCTCCTGAGGTGAAACAGCCCAATGGTTGCCGTAAGGCTTAAACACCGCGCAACGAGTTACGCCTAGGAGCAATGCCTTGGTGAAGTAACTTACTTCTCCGGGCATCCCAAACGCGAGTTCACCCTGGCGCGCTGAATGCAGTACTGGGTTCGAACCATCAAATACTTGCATCACATCGCCGGGGGCCAGTCCGGTTTGTGCAGAACTATGGGGATTAAGCACAGTCGCCAAGTCAAGGGTGCGACAGGCATCCACCAAGAACAACTGTTTCTGAGCCTTGCAAGCGCCCATAGCGACCCGAAAAGCACTCACATGCAATGCCTGTCTCAGGAAGTCCTGCGAGGCTCCAGAATCTTGCATGAGCAAGTACGTATTGATTCCGTCACCGATGCCATGCCCACAGAAATAAAAAATCGCTACGTTATCTGGATCGGTGTCAGCGCGGTCAAACCAGGCCTGCGCAGCAGCTTCGAAGTTGTCCCACGTCGCTGGGTCAATCTGCTGCGTCACCCCCTCTGCATCGGTGTAGGTAGGCGCGTCAGGTTGCGAGATCAAAACCTCGATCGACTTCAGCGGCGCTTCCGGGTTGTTAAGTGACCTGTCCACCCACTCCAGCATCGCCATTGCCGAGACGGGTGAAGACTTCAGCTGACCTAGATCACGGTGCCGGGCATTCAATCTGCCTGATCCACCTTTCAGATGTGGATAAGCACCCACTCCAATCAGCAATACGTGCGTACCAGGTCCGGGAGTTTCGTCTAACCTGAAGGCCGTCATCGAGCTCTCACTCTTGTCGATGTTCTGACGTCGATCAAATTCACACCGCGGCGAATGAGCGCTTGCCGAGTACTGGCAAAAACCGGTGCGGTCTTATCAGGGTCGGAGATTGTCAACACGACAGCAAACTTCACACCGGCTTGCGGATAGGACGCTCCTGCACGCGTAAGAGAATCAACCACCAGACGCCAGTTACTCGTGCCTTCCAGTCGTTTAAAGGTCCGGTTGTAGTGCTTGACCGGCCACCACTTGGCACCATGGGCGATGAGGTGCTTCTCGAGTCTGCCTGGGTGATCAGGCTTGAGCCGTCCGCTGTACTTGCTCTTGCCGTTCTTATCCACCACCTCTTGACGCAAATAGGCATCGAGGTTGACGCGCGCAAACTCCGAATCATGCTGACGATCCAGCGGCGGGGAATAGACAATCGTGAGCTGCACAGAGCCACGGGTGCTGCCATCTTCAATCAGGACATCCGGCCATGCGAAGTCGAATGACAGTTCCATACTGGGTGGGAGTTCACCCTTAAACACCAGTGTAATGGCACTGTCATCAGTGGCCAGCATGTCGTCGACCGGCGCAGGAATGCCAAAACCCGCGAAGTCCTTGCACACGTCCTTCAGCAATTTGTCATCCAGAAGCTTTGGCATCTCAGCGAAGTGGTACATGAGTGCCATCAGAAGCTCACGTGGTTGACGCCCCTCGATTCTGTGATCTAGCAGCGCAAGGGTTTTAGCCACCAATGGAGCCGAAAAGCTCGTACCTTCCCAAGGCACCAATGTGCTGCGATGGTCGAGGGAGTGCAGAGGTGAACTGGACGTGAGGCAACCACCGATGTGTGCAAAGTCTGGCTTGATACCTGCCGATGTTGCAGGACCTCGACGCGAGTAACGCGCCGGCCGAGTGCGACCGGAGGCGTCTATTGGTTCGAGCGCACCCACAGTAATGTTTCTCGCGGTTTCACCGGGAACGAAAATACGATCGTTACCTAGTTGTCGATAGGAAGCCAGTTGCTGCAGCGCAGGTGTAGCGGCGTCTGGCCAACGGTCACGCACCGCGCCCCCATCCAGATTGCCCGCCGACAATACGAAAATCACATCGTGCTTATCCGCAATATGATCCAGGATCGCCGCATAGATGCTGTATCCGTTCTGGTTGGTCATGACGTCCGGATTCAAGCTCAAGTTGATCACCCGCATATGCTCGGGAATCGACTCGCTCAGCTCCAGATCCAGCTGAAGCATCATGTCGATGAACCCCAGCTCGAAGTTATCTTCGTACTTGGCCGTATCATCGGTGAACAGGTCATAGTCGAAGAACTTGCAGGCATCTGTCTCGATGGGCTGGGTCGGATTAAACGTTGCACCGTCGATGAAAAGACCGGCGATGAATGTCCCATGGTCGCGCTCGCTATCCGGCTCACGCATAAAATCCAGGATGCCTGCAGACCAAGCTGAGATAGAAGAATGACGGCTGATACCGGTGTCAACTATGCCTACGACTGGATAGGACTGGCCCTTCAATGGCGGAGACAGTGCAGTGACGGCTTGAGATTTAGGCTGAGTGCTAGCTCGCGTCGATTGTTGGCCACGGCTCACTGCTGCGCCTAGTGAGTACCGGCGCACAAGCGGAGAATTATCTAAGAATTCAGTGATTTTGGTTAACAGAGGGCCAAATTGCTCGCCCTTCACAACCACAGCGGGGATGCGCACGATCGTGATGTGCAGATCCTCCCAGTCATCTACAGACGACCAGATCTTTATCTTTGCAGACAGGCCTCGCAGCTCCTTACGAAAGGCCTTCAGTGCATTCCGCGCCTCGGTACGCCCAAGATCATCTGCGGCCAGCATCGCCTCATCAACGAACAACTCCACCGTGAAGTAGCGAGCACCTGGAACATTTTCGAAGTGCCAAGCCGCATTCACAATGCTAAACGAGCGCTTATCCTGGACGGACGGAAGAATAATTTCTTCAATAGCGCCGACCTCAGATCGCGCCGAGCTGACCTTGAGATTATCTTTGCTGTCGCGCTTGGTGACACTGTCTTCGGCCTTATCGATAGCTCCAGCAACCGCCGCCAGCGTGCTTGAGGTGACCTCGAAGTACAACTCACCCAAGGCACCGGATCCCACCAGAGGCAAGCTCTTTGGCTTGAACAGCGCGTCCACCGGACGATGAGATTTAGCCAATGCTGTCGACTGCAACCGCACCTTGACGTATCCGACCTGGCCGGTCCCTGACTGCAAGAGGGTGGATCGAATCGACTCGACCTGTTTGAGTAAGCGCGTCTTATGGCGTTTGAACTCGTCGTCGCGATCTTCGAAGAAGTCCTTTGCTCCGCCACCACCTCCGCCTTCCGGAAGCTTCATGTATTGATCGGTCTTGAGGACGACTTGAACGGGGTTGTTCGCCATGTTGTTGCCCTGTTAATTAAACTCGTTCGGTGGACTTAAGCAGTCGACTCACCTTGGACTGCGTGGCATCAATGGCCTCCGCAATATCCGCTTGTACGATCTTGATGTCCTGGTAGGACAGCACCTGCGAAATCCAGTGAAAATCCTCGCGCGCAAGCGATTCACGAGCCGGCGAAGAATGACTCGTCGCCGACAAGTCGATGAAGAGCTGTACTGCTTCGATGACTGAAGGTTTCTCCTCGGCGAACAACGTCATGTGCCTTTTTATAAAATCACACATCGTTTCAATCTCGGAGCCGCTATAACCTTCGCTTAACCACGCCAAAACTTTAATTGCCCCTGGCTTGACCGGGAAGCCTTCGGTGTAGCGCTCGACGATTTTTAGGCGGGCTGCAGCATCCGGCATACCAACCTCAATCCGAGCGTCGAAGCGTCGCCAAACCGCGGGGTCCAACAACCCCTCGTGGTTGGTAATGGCAATAGTCAGCCCCAAAGGCGCACGTGCATCGATAGCTTGTAGAACGGCGTTCACAACACGCTTAACCTCGCCAAGCTCTTGAGGGTCATCACGAAGCTTGGCAATGCCGTCGAACTCGTCCAACAACAACAGGCATTTATATCTGTTCGCAAAATCGAAAAGCGCACGAATGTTGCGCGCGGTCGTTCCAAGGTATGAGCTGGTCAGTCCATCCAACCTAGCAAGAACAACGGGGATCCCAAGCTTTTCAGCAGCCCAAAGCGCCAGGCGAGTCTTTCCTGTGCCGGGCGCACCAAAAAAGAGTGCTGTACGAGGGAGCTTCAGGCCGGCTGCTTGCAGTTCATCAGCACCGATCCACTGCCCCATCAGGTGATGAACCGCACGCTCCAATCGATCGCTCAGAATAGGAGGTGCAAGCTCGGACAAACGATTCCCGAGAAAAATTTCGGCGAGGGGGGTACTTGTCTCTTTGTCCACGGGGGGCTGGGTATTGGCAGTGATCACCTCACCGCTGGAGATCGCACGAGACTTAACGACGCGCGAAGGTACCAGCGTGCCGGAATTCGACTGCTTAGCGCTGCTTAGAACTTGCGCGATCGCCAGCGCTTCATCTTCGGCACCTACCTTGTGCAAAGCCTCGCGGAGACGCTCGGCGTGCTGGATCACGGCAGCACTCTTGTCTCGAACGGAGGCCCGCAACAATGCCAGGACAATAGGAAAATGCTCCATCCACAGATACTCATTTTTTACATACGGAAAGCACTACTATATACACAAAGCAACGTTTTTGATGCGTTTTTCTCGAAAAAAAATGCAAAAAAAGGCTTTGATATGCACCTATATGCATATTCTAGAAATGGTAATTTGCGCTTCGGGGCCTTCTACTTTCTGAGGGAGGCATCTGGAAAGCCCTTCCACGCATCCGATGCTAACGCGCGCGCATATCGACCGGAATTGCTCTATGGGTGACTTCGAGCGATACAGGATGCCATCGTAGGAATACGCTAGCTGCCAGGCTGGTGTATGTGGGATGGCTAATATGTAATTGTCACGAGTATAAAGTTCAGAAATTCTGCATCGTGGCTCGCAACTGAGCGGCGAATGCTTCAGCCAGCTTCATTCGATCCCCCGGATAAGGAAATATCACCGCACATCGAGACGCAAGTTGCTCTCGTATTGGGATTACCACTACTTCACTCGACTGGAACGGCAGTGCCGTAACCTTGGAGATGAGACTAATCCCTGCTCCGGCTGCTACAAGTGCGCAGGCTACCAGCGAATTAGGTGTTTCTAGCACCACGTTGGGCGAGATGTGCAGTTTCGTAAAAGCTTCCTCGATTTGATATCGAATATAACTGTGCTGAGAAAGAAGAATCATCCGCTCTCCATCCAGATCAGCTAATGAGATACGATTTTTTTCAGCCAGTGCATGGTCTTTCGGAATTACAGCACAGATCGGAACCGGGTCTAAAGGCTCGATGGAGATAGAGGCTTTGGATAGAGGAAGTTCAACCAGTGCTACATCGAACTGGCGAGTGGCGATTTGATCGGCAATTTGGCGGCTGGGTAAGACTTGAATGAAAACCTTGACCTTTGGACGGTCTTTCAAGAATTCCGCAACAGCGCGCGGCACTACGCCTAATGACAATGACGGCAATGTGGCTATGCGCAACTCTCCCGCGCGAAGCTGACCGATGTCTTGCGCTGTCTGAGCAATGCGATCAAGGCTACCGTAGATAGGTTCGATTTCGCGAAAAAATGCTTCACCTTCAGGCGTCGGTAGCAATCTACGTCCACGCCGTTCAAATAGCTTGTAGCCAATTCTGAGTTCCAGCAAGGCGATTGAGCGGCTGATGGCGGGCTGCGTCACACTCATCATCTGTGCCGCTCCAACCACGGTGCCGGAGCGCACCACGGAGTAGAAAGCTTCTATCTGGCGTAGGTTTACAGCGGGCTTCATGTGGATGACTCATGTTGGGCTGTTCAAAAGGGCATCGCCTGTCCGGAGACCGATGCTGCCCCATTGATCGGTTTCAAACAAACCCGGGGGCCGCGCTAGAGCGCCTAGATCATCATACATAACATTCATGCATAAGCACGCGTCAAAATGTGCATTTTCAGCGCCTCTGATCAGTGCCTAAGATGACCACATGCCTGGCGCCGCGCATTCCTAGCCGTCCAGATATTCGACCGTGCCAACGATGTAGGAACCCTAAATGAATAAGAAAATTGCCTTAATGAGCTCTTTGGTTTTCACCGTTTCAGTCAATGCCCATGCCGCAACGACGCTCTATGTCGGGGGGACTGGCGGCTCGACGGAAAACATTTTCAAGGAAAAGATCATTCCGCCGTTCGAAGCGAAAACCGGCGCGAAAGTGGTGTATGTGCCCGGCAACTCGACGGACATTCTGGCCAAACTTCAAGCGCAGAAAGGCCAGCAGGAACTATCCGTGGCAATGATTGATGACGGCCCCATGTACCAAGCCGTAAACCAGGGCCTATGTGTTGACATCGAAGCCAATCCCGAGCTGGAGAACTTGTACCCGGGGGCACGAATGCCAGGTGGCAAGTCGTTAGGTGTCGGCTACATCGCTGTGGGCTTGGCATATAACAAAGCCGTGTTCGCAAAAAATGGCTGGGCCGCTCCTACCTCCTGGCACGATCTAGAAAATCCTAAATACGAACAGAAAGTGGTTATCCCTCCTGTCACTAACGGCTACGGGCTTCTGACCCTGCTGATGATGGCCAAGCTTAATGGCGGCGGCGAAACCAACATCGAGCCCGGTTTCTCGGTAATGACCAAAAAGGTCGGGCCCAACGTACTCGCGTGGGAGCCATCTCCCGGCAAGATGGCTCAGATGCTGCAAACCGGCGAAGCGGCGCTGGCGGTGTGGGGCAACGGCCGTGTGCAAACGGTGATCGCCCAAGGCGCACCGGTGGAGTTCGTATATCCAAAGGAAGGCGCTGTTGCGATGCTCACCGCTGGGTGCCCGGTCGCAGGGGCGCCAGAGCCAGACCTCGCGCAACAATTCTTGCGCCATGTGACCTCGGCGGAATCGCAAAAAATCCTCGCCGAAGACAACAGCTGGGGACCTGTCAACCAAAATTCGAAGCTTTCCCCTGAGGTAGCCGCTCGTGTGGTGTATGGCCCTGAAAAAGTCAACGCACTCATCGCTCCAGACTACAACGTGATCAACGCTAAGCGCAGCGAGTGGACCACCCGCTGGACTCGCGCGGTTGAGCAGTGAGATGTACTCCAAAATAACTAGAACTACCGCTGTAGTGAGGCAAGACTCATGAGCTTCTTAAAGTTAGAAGGCATTTCCAAGCACTACGGTGATTTTGCCGCAGTCGTAGATACCACCCTGCACATTGAAAAGGGAGAATTCGTCAGCTTGCTCGGCCCTTCCGGCTGCGGCAAAACCACCACCTTGCAGATGGTGGCGGGGTTCGCGCAGCCAACCCGTGGGCGGATCATCCTTGACGGGCGAGATATCACCCAGGTCAAACCCAGCCAACGCGGGCTGGGCATCGTTTTCCAGAGCTACGCGCTATTCCCGCATATGACTGTGGCAGACAATGTCTCTTTCGGCCTTGAGATGCAGGGCCTACCTGCCGCCGAGCGTCGCCAGCGGGTTAAAGCCACCTTAAATCTGGTACACCTTGAGGCCCTAGCCGAGCGTTACCCGCGCGAGCTGTCTGGTGGCCAACGTCAGCGCGTCGCCTTAGCTCGCGCCTTGGCCATCCAACCACCTGTGCTGCTACTCGATGAGCCGATGGGCGCACTGGATGCAAAGCTGCGCGAAGAGATGCAGATCGAGCTACGTGCCCTGCAACACAGGGTTGGAGTGACCACGATCATGGTTACACACGATCAGGCAGAGGCAATGACCCTGTCTGACCGCGTAGTGCTGATGAACAAAGGTGAGATCGAACAGGTTGACCGCCCGCTGGACATGTACGAACGCCCCAGCGGCCGCTTTTCTTCGACCTTCCTGGGCAAAGCCAACGTATTCGACGGCACGCGCACACAGGCTGGCGCGATGTTTGAAACACGGGGTCATAAGCTGCCCTCAAACGACCAAGGTGTTGGTGAGCTGTCCTATATCGTGCGTCCGGAGAAAATTAAATTTACCGATCAGAGCGCTCTGCTGCGGGGTAAAGTTAGCGCAAGGGTGTTCCTTGGCAACCACTGGTTGTACCAAGTGCAAACGACGCTGGGCATGATGCAGGTTACTCTGCCTAACAACGGTCTCCCGCAAGTGGCTGAGGGCGACGATGTCGGCCTGAGCTGGCAGGCCGAACATGCCCGGCTGGCACCGCGGGCAGGAGGCAAGGTATGAGCTGCTCCCGCAGCGCCTTGCCTTATTGGCTGGCAAGTCCTGGCATGCTGATGGCGCTGGCCTTCGTGGCCTTGCCTCTGATGATCATGCTGTCATTGAGCTTCTATAGCTACCTACCCGGCGGCGCGGTGAGTGCCCAGATAACTCTGGGCAACTACACCGACGTGCTCAGCGACAGCTACTACTACTCCATCTTCGCCCGTACTTTCGGTATGGCAATACTGGTAACAGCCTTATGCATTGTTATCGGGGTGCCGGAGGCCTACGTGTTGAGCCGGTTGTCACCGCGCTGGCGGGCGATCTCTATTGTGATCGTGTTGGGTCCGTTGCTGGTTTCGGTAGTGGTGCGCACATTGGGTTGGGCGATCCTGCTCGGTAACGAAGGTGTGATCAACAAGACCCTGATGGAACTGGGCCTCATCGATTCGCCAATCAAGATGATGTTTACCTTTGGCGGGGTAGTAGTCGCCATGGTGCATGTACTGGTGCCGTTCATGGTACTGGCAGTATGGGCTTCGATACAGAAGCTTGATCCGGCCACCGAACAGGCAGCCGAGTCGCTTGGAGCGGGTCTGCTTACTATTATGCGTCGTATCGTCTTTCCCCAAGTGGTTCCGGGTGTTCTATCCGGAGGGTTGATCGTTTTCGCATTGGCCACCAGTGCCTTCGCTACGCCCGCCATCATCGGTGGCCGTCGACTCAAGGTCGTACCCACCACTATATATGACGAGTTCCTTGGCAACCTCAACTGGCCGCTGGGTGCCACTTTGGCAGTGGTGCTGTTGGTGCTGGTAATGGGTGTGTCGATGGGTATCAACCGTCTGGTCGAGCGTCGTTACAAGCAGGTATTCCAATGAACAGAACCTCTCGATGGCTACTGGTGTTCCATGGCCTGTTCATCACCTTCATGCTCGCTCCCCTGGTGGTAGTGGTGCTGGTGTCGTTCACCGACAAGGGTTACATCGCCATGCCCTTTGACGGAGCGTCGTGGCGCTGGTACACGGCCATGCTCAGCGATGACAGTTTCATCACGCCGTTTTATCGCAGCCTAGGGCTGGGAGCGATAGCCGCTACCTTAGCCACTTTACTAGCAGTACCAGCCGGTATGGCCATCGCTTGGCATCGCTTCCCAGGGCGTGAAGTGGTGCTTGGCGCGCTGATGTCACCGCTGATGGTGCCCCATGTCGTGCTGGGTATCGCCCTATTGCGCTTTCTGACGGCGATCGGCGGCTCCAGCACCTTCTGGGGGCTTACTGCTGCCCACACGGTCGTGGTGCTGCCTTATGTGCTGCGCTTGGTAGTGGCTGCGGCTACGGGCTTTGATCGCAGCACTTCGCAAGCGGCTCAGTCGCTGGGTGCTTCGGCCTGGACGGTATTCTGGCGCATTGAGCTGCCGCTGATTATCCCAGGTGTGGCGGGCGGTTGGCTGATTGCATTTATCAACAGCTTTGACGAGCTGACGATGTCAATTTTCGTAGCTTCTGCTAGCACCGAAACCCTGCCGGTGAAGATGTACAACTACATCGCCAACACCATCGACCCACTGCTGGCATCAGTGTCGACGGTGCTGATCGTGCTGACCCTGGTGTTGATGATCCTGCTAGACCGCTTCTATGGGCTGGATCGGGTATTGGCAGGTAAGACCTCATGAACAAAACGAGCATCGATACCCTGGTTATTGGCGGCGGCGTGGTAGGGATGTCTATCGCTTACGGCCTGGCATTGGCAGGGGAGCGCGTTCGGGTGTTGGATGAGGGAGACGATGCCTTCCGTGCTGCCCGCGGGAATTTCGGCTTGGTGTGGGTACAGGGGAAGGGTGTAAGCAGCCCGAACTATGCGCGCTGGACAATGCATTCAGCGAAGGGCTGGCAGGCATTCGCGCAGGATCTGACGGACCGCACTGGCATTTCACTGGAGCTGGAACAAAACGGTGGACTGCACTTTTGCTTAAGCGAGCAGGAGTTGGAGCAGCGAGTCGCAAGCATGGAGTCACTACGGTTGGCGTTGGGAGAACCCTATCCCTACGAGGTGCTAGACCACGCTGCGCTTCGGGCTCTGGAGCCGCACATCGGCCCAAAAGTGGTGGGGGCTACGTTTAGCAACCTGGATGGTCATGTTAGCCCGCTTCGTTTGCTGCGGGCTCTGTTCGCCGCCTTTCGTGCGCTGGGTGGGGAGCTAATCAATCCCGCTCGCTGCGAGCGCATCCAGAAGCTCTCCGATGGCTTTCATGTATGGGCAGCGGGGGTGGAGCATGTGGCCGGCCGCATAGTGCTGACTGCGGGCCTTGGCAACCGTCATCTAGCGCCGATGGTCGGTATCGATGCTCCTATCGAGCCGAACCGGGGGCAGATCCTGGTGACCGAACGGATGAAACCGTTCCTCAAGTTTCCTTCCGGTGTGATCCGCCAAACTGGCGAAGGTGTGGTGCAGATCGGAGACTCCAAGGAAGACGTAGGGCTAGACGACAGTACTTCCCTGGAGCAATTGGCACGTATCGCCGATCGTGCGCGGCAGATTTATCCCCTGCTGGAAAACGCCAACGTGGTACGCACCTGGGGCGCATTGCGAGTGATGACACCTGATGGCCTGCCAATTTATCAACAGTCCACCCAATATCCTGGTGCGTTCCTAGTGACCTGCCATAGCGGCATTACTCTGGCTTCGGCCCATACGACAGCGCTGGTGCGCTGGCTGCGTGGTGGAG
This sequence comes from Pseudomonas sp. GM33, assembly GCF_000282295.1. Classification (NCBI taxonomy): domain Bacteria; kingdom Pseudomonadati; phylum Pseudomonadota; class Gammaproteobacteria; order Pseudomonadales; family Pseudomonadaceae; genus Pseudomonas; species Pseudomonas sp. GM33. Next base: position 10,375 of record NZ_AKJO01000181.1, on the reverse strand, counting down.
ACGAACCGGCATCGATCAAAACCTTTAAGACGGACCGCTTCCATGTTTAAGCCGATCACGCTCCCCGTGGCGCAACAACCGGCCCAGGTGCAGATCTGGGTCGACGGGCAACCGCTGGCGGCCCGTGCTGGTGAAACCTTGGCCACTGCTCTACTGACCCATGCCGACGAACCTTTTCGTCACTCAGCGGTATCGGGTTCGCCGCGCATGCCGTTTTGCCTAATGGGCGCCTGCTTTGAATGTCTGGTGGAAGTGGACGGTCAGCCCAACGTGCAGGCCTGTATGGTACAGGTCCGCGCTGGTATGCAGGTGAGGCGGATGCATGGTGCACGCCAAGCGGAGGCCCGAGCATGAGCGACTTTACCCATGATGTGATCGTGATCGGCGCGGGTCCAGCGGGGCTGTCAGCCGCCATGACTGCTAAAGCACAGGGGCTTCGCACCTTGCTGTTAGATGAGCAGGTAGGGCCTGGCGGTCAAATCTACCGCAACATCTCCGCGATACCGCCAGCGGTGGCTGAGCTATTGGGCAAAGACTATCGCCATGGCGAAGGCTTGGCCGCACGTGCAGAGCGGGCATCGATAGACATCAAACATGGCGCACTGGTGTGGGATGTGGCGCGCGACCTGACGTTGACAGTTCAGCAGTTTGGCAAGTCGTTCCAAGTACGTGCGCCGCAGTTGATCGCTGCCACGGGGGCTTTGGAGCGCCCTTCGCCAATTCCCGGATGGACCCTGCCAGGGGTACTTACAGCCGGTGCAGCTCAGATTGCGCTAAAAAGCGGTTCCAGCGTACCGGCTGGACGGGTGGTGTTGGCAGGTGCAGGACCATTGCTGCTGTTGGTTGCATGCCAATTGCTCGACGCCGGGGTGGATGTGCGCGCTATCGTACAGACCTCGCCGCATGGCAACTTGGTCCGTGCCTTGCGCCACTTGCCTGCTGCGTTGGGGGCACCGGCTTACTTGGTTAAAGGCTTGCGCATGTTGATGAAACTCCGGAAGGCCGGTGTGCCGGTGCACAGTGCCGCCCACGATTTACGTGTGGAAGGCCAGCAGCAGGCCGAGGCGCTGGTGTTCCGCGCCGAGGGCCGCGAATGGCAATACGAAGCCGAGACCATCCTGCTGCACCACGGGGTAGTGCCCAATACCCAGCTCAGTCGCCTAATGCGAGTCGAACACGACTGGGACGTTGAACAACTTGCTTGGCGGCCTCGCCTGGATGCCTGGGGTCAAACATCGCTGGCAGGCTTGCGCATTGCCGGTGACGGAGCTGCTATCGGCGGTGCACTGGCGGCAGAGCCAGCTGGTGAGTTGGCCGCGATAGGCGCAGCGCTCGCGCTGGGCAAGCTCGACGTAAGGAATGCTGAAGCCCAGGCGGCTCCGTTACGCGCCCAATTGGCACGACAACTGCGGATCAGGCCTTTCCTGGATGCGCTTTACCGTCCACCCAAGTGGCTGACCGAACCGAGTGACGACACTGTGGTATGCCGCTGCGAAGAGGTGACCGCTGGGCAGATCCGCGAGATGGCTCGTTTGGGATGCAAAGGTCCGAACCAAACCAAGTTCTTCAGCCGCTGCGGTATGGGACCTTGCCAGGGGCGGATGTGCGGGCTGACCGTAACTCAACTGCTGGCCAGCAGTTCTGGAACTACCCCAGTAGAGGTCGGCGCATACCATATACGTTCACCGCTCAAACCGGTTCCATTGGGGTCGCTGGCGATGCTGGCTCAGCCAGGGCCGGTCGAGCCGCCGCATTGACTTCGCCCCATCTCTAATTACCTAAGCCTTTATCGAGCCACTGTTTTAGTGGCTTTCCTTACCAAGGAGTACTGAATGTCTACGATCCAACGCATCCAAACTGGCCCAAGAATGAGCAAAATCGTAATCCACTCCGGGGTAGTTTATTTGAGCGGACAAACCGCCTCCGGAGGAGAGTTTGCAAGCGGCAACATCACCGAACAGACTCAGGCCGTCCTGGCGAAAATCGACAACCTGCTGGCTGAAGCCGGCAGCGATAAGACCCGAATTCTCTCCACAACAATCTATCTGAAGACTATGGAGGATTTCGCCACTATGAACGTGGCATGGGAATCTTGGATCAACCCCGAGCACACGCCAGCCCGTGCCACGGTGCAAGCACTGATGGCTAGCCCTGACTTACGTGTGGAAATGTCTGTAGTCGCCGCATGCGACTGATTGTGTCTTAGAAAGTACGTTATCCCTCGCTTGGGATGACAGCGTGGGCGGAGGGGTTAATTTTTTTGGCTAGTAATACAGCCCCCGTGTGATAGAGCTGTTTGCATCTAACCAAACCCTCCCTCAAAGCTTCCCGATGGAGATACTGGCGACTCTCAGAGCATTGTTACATACGGGATCACTGCCGCCATTTCACTCCGAATGTGTGATCTCCCACTCAGTCTTCGTTAAGGATGGTACCGCGTTGTGTCATCGGAGAACTGATAACAGGGCCTTCCATGAAAACGCTGTTGAACGAGATTCTCGACGAAGTACGTCCCTTGATCGGCAAGGGCAAAGTGGCTGACTACATTCCCGCGCTGGCCGACGTGCCGGCGCAGCAGTTGGGCATCGCGGTATATGGCAACGATGGCAGCTATCACTGCGCAGGCGACGCGCTGGTGCCGTTTTCGGTACAAAGTATTTCCAAAGTGTTCAGCCTGGTTCAGGCGATTGGCCACTCCGGTGAAGCCATTTGGGAGCGACTTGGTCATGAGCCCTCAGGCCAGCCGTTCAATTCGCTGGTGCAGCTGGAGTTCGAGCGCGGGCGCCCACGTAATCCCTTTATCAATGCGGGTGCGTTGGTGATCTGCGATATCAACCAGTCGCGCTTCGCAGCACCCACGTTGTCGATACGTGATTTCGCACGACGGCTATCTGGCAATCCCCAAGTGTCGATCGATACCCGTGTGGCTGATTCAGAGTATCAATTCCGCGCGCGCAACGCTGCCATGGCTTACCTGATGCAGTCATTTGGTAACTTCCATAACGAGGTCGAGACTGTTCTGCGCAGTTATTTCAGTTACTGCGCGTTGCAAATGAATTGCCTCGACTTGGCCCGAGCGTTCTGTTTTCTGGCCAACGATGGCTTCTGCAAGCACAGCGGTGAGCAAATTCTGACCCGGCGCCAGACCCAGCAGGTGAACTCAATCATGGCTACTAGCGGGTTGTATGACGAAGCAGGAAATTTCGCCTACCGCGTGGGGTTGCCAGGCAAGAGTGGCGTGGGTGGCGGGATTGTGGCCATCGTGCCGGGTCAATTTACCGTATGCGTGTGGTCGCCGGAGTTAAATGCTGCTGGCAACTCCCTCGCCGGGATGGCGGCGCTGGAGTTGTTGAGTTCGCGGATTGGGTGGTCCGTGTTCTGATTAGCGGGCTGGCTCACTAACAGAGAGTGAGTAGGGTTTTTACTATGGCGCCTTGCGGCGTTACAGGTTTGAGCTTCATGACCTGCTACGTCAAAGGTTTCGACTTCAAGAATGGCTCAGCTGCCGATATTGGCAAAGCCATGAATACAATATTCAGTAGTAACAAAGCGGCGCCTTTTAGCTGCCTACGGCTCTCTCCTGAAAACAATAAAGTCCATGCTTAGGAGTAGTGATGTTCAGACCAGTTCTAACTCTAATGAATCGGGCGCGATACCTGCAGAAATTTACGCTGATATTCTCGGTATTTATGCTTCCATTCTGCTGGCTATCATTCGATAAATTGGAAAGTCTTTATAAGGAACGCCAAGCGACCCATCTCGAACTACTAGGCCTTGAAGCAGTTGGTAAAAGCTTGTCTGAGTACAGGAGTGCTACGGAACTCGCCGGTCTTCAGGTGGTAGCGTACGCACGAAACAAGCCTGACGTCGAAGGTGTCATAACCCGCCAAGGTGATGCACTCAAACTACAAACATTGGAGCTAAATGAGTGGTTGGGGAACAGCCCGTTCTTCGATCACCTCGTCAATACGGATTCTCAGGTGCCGAAGGCTAAAGGTTCGAAGCTTTTGAGCATGCAATATAATGAGCAAGTCCGAGCGCTGCAAATGCGTTTGAGTGCCATTAAGGAAATTGCCGCATCCGCTCGACTGAGCCAGGACGCAGACTCTCTTGTCTACCGCAACATGGCGTTGCTAACCGATGAGATTCTGCCCCTATATCAAGTCCTCGGGCAGACTCGGAGTTATGCGAGTTATGTCACCGCCTATGGTTATGTTGATTCGTCTACAAAACCAACGGTTGTGAATCAACTAAACAATTTTGATCAGTTTGTTCAGGCGCGCAATAATGGGGTAGGCAATAGCGAAGCACGTGCACTCATCGCTGATACTGCTCAAGAAACAGCGTCCAAATACAAATCCAGCATCATCGACTCGTACGCGCTATCCGGTTCGGTCTACCAAGAGTTGATGGATACGTGGCTTGAAAGGTTCAACGAGTACGTTCCTTTTGTTGAAAAGCTGGACAATGCCACGCAACTAGTTTTGTCAGAAACCGGTGATCAGCTTCATGCTCGCCTGGCAAGCCACCAGCGCAAGCTTGTGCTCTGGGCTCTCGCTCTGCTTGCGACGGTCTTCACGATAATCTACCTGTTTATCGGTTTTTACCTGTCTGTGCGACGAGCCATTCGTGAAATCTCTGAAGCGACGCGCCTTCTGGCTGATGGAGATCTCCGATCCACCATAAAGCCCTCGGGCCGTGATGAGCTGAGTGATCTGGCAGAAGACTTCAACCTCATGCAAGTACGTATGCGTGAACTAATAACCGAGGTCAAAAATTTCTCATCCTCAACGCAAGATAAAGCTGTGAATGTCAGCGAGCACGCGCTTTCATCCCAGCAAAGCGTAGGACATCAAGCGACCAAACTCGAGTTAATCGCCACCTCGATGAGCGAGTTGGTAAGCAGCGTGCAGGAGGTCAGTACCAACTCCAACACCACCGCCGACAAAGCGAGCCAGGCGGGCCAGAAATGTCGCGACGGAAGCATTCAGGTTGGCCGAGCAGTGGCGGGAATCAACGACTTATTCCAAGAACTCAACGACTCACTCAATGCCATCCATGCTGTGGAAAATGAAAGCCAGGCAATCTCTAAAGCGGTTGGGCTGATTAAAAGTGTTTCTGAACAGACAAATCTGCTAGCTCTGAATGCGGCCATCGAGGCGGCGCGAGCCGGGGATCAAGGCCGAGGCTTTGCCGTGGTCGCTGATGAAGTACGTAGCCTGGCCATTCACTCGCATAAATTGACAGGCGAGATCTACAGCAATATTACCCGCCTGCAGCAACAGGTATTCAGCGCTGTCGCGACCATCCGTAGCTGCCATACGAATGCATCCGCGACGGTTGAGGAAGTATCTCGAGCGGCCGGGTTCTTTGACGACATTACCTGCGGCATGAATCAAATCATCGATCACAACATCCAGATTGCCTCAGCAACAGAACAGCAGGCCAATGTTGTACAAGGGGTTGAGCAAAATGCTTTTGAAATTAAAGCTCTTAGTGAAAGCACCGCGAGCCAAGCGGATAGCACGGTAAAAATCAGCAATGAGGTCGCTGAGATGACGCGGAACTTACACGGGCTGATTGCCAATTTTAAGATGTGAGCTAGCTGGTGGCGCAGTGAAACCCAGACAATTGTAATCAATATTGTCTGTTGTGAATCGACCCAGGCCGTATGGAAACGCCTGCGATTGTTTCAACTTCAGATCGTCGAGATCGTGGCGGGGACGATCATGACGCGATTCATTGAAGGTGAGGCTCGGACGCAAGTCACGTTGCTGCCGCAGTGTCTGGACGATTACGTATCCTAGGGTGGCCGCCTTCAGGTCGGCCATCTAAATGTGAATGATCAGTGAGGCTAGGCTTGGAGAACCCGACCCCATTTACGAGTTGTTAGTTCGTGACAGACGGAAGGTGCTCCACCAAAGCATCGCTGCGATACGGTTGTCATACTGGCCTCCGTCGCATAGCAGATTGCGGAACCATTTTCGTCCAGCAGCACACCACCCGCGCCTCTCAACAGCGCGTGGCCTGCTACAACATCATGTGCTGAAACTGCGTAGAGCGAGACACCGCATACACCGTCGCCTGCGGCTACTCTAGCCAGTCTGTATGCGATTGATGGCATTGCATGAAAGCTCCCCGGAGCGCACATCTCTCGATTGAGTTCCGGTTTATTTATCGCCGCAGCACTGACCATGATTGTGCTGCCGCTCGACAATTTTTGATCAGCAAGGCCCGCATTTACTGATTGACCGTTTCGAATCAAATGGGGAATACCCTCCGCCCATCCGATGCAGTCGGGAAACCCCTCAGGAGTAACAGGGGCATATACCACCCCAAGTACCGGGATATTGTTATGCAGTAGTCCCACCGATATGGCAGACCCTTTTAAGCCCTTTAGAAAGTCACTCGTGCCATCGTTAGGGTCAACAACCCAGCACCAAGCATGCCCCGTAAGGATGTGTCCAGTCTCCTCACCCCAAAAGTCGCAGCTAAGCAAGCTGAGAAGTTCTGGTCTCAAAAGATTCTCAATTTCCACATCAATCACGGCCTTATCTTCCTGGCCACGAGGTCCATCCGGACGATTCCACTCTTCGGAGAGCAAAATGCCTGCTCGTTCAATAATCTTGATAGCGTGAGTGAGAAGTTCTGTTAGATCGGGGATAGTCATAATGCTCAATAAAAATTAATTGTTCAAAGAGTGCCTCCAAAGTAGCTGCGATGCATACTGAGCAGTGGTGCGCAAACTAAGGTGAGACGTCTTGCTACATAAGCTACGGCACAGTATGACGTTTAATCAGGCATTTGCACTCCATTTGACTGTTGCATTGGATATGACCAGTGACAGTCTCGCAGACGCGCTAAACACCACCGTAAGCTTCGCTTGGTGATCCGGGATGCGCTGTCGGTTCGATCTCAACGGCTGTAGCCGTCCCAAATGTCAGCTGCTAACTGTCGCCTCAGGCGTCTGTAGGGTTGAACAGGCCACGTGACGGGCGGTAGCCTGTGCTACCGTCATTGACTGTTGCGCCCTGGTCAAGCAAAAAGCAATGCGTTGGTCAGGGCCCACTATAAAACGTAGATATAATTTTGTTATGATGCAAAAAGGTCAGAAATCGCCAAGCATACCTTTGTTTCGTGTTGTTTGAGTGTATGGGTTGGATGTTAAGAGCTTAGTCTCAAGTGTGTTTTTGCTAGGAGTTTATTTCTGTGTTTGGTTTTGGTGGTAGCTGACTATCTCAAATGGGTGTGCAGTGTTTTGGGATGGCAAATTTTTTATTTAAGGTTGTGTTTGAATTTTTAGTCGGAATTAGTTATATGATAATCGATGAAAGTGCATCTCAGACAAATAAGACTGCGGAGCTTCGACGTAAAAAGTTACGCGGAAATGTTGGGAAGGCTGTTGTAGATTACGCAATGATCGAAGACGGCGATAAAGTGATGGTGTGCGTGAGTGGTGGCAAAGATTCTTTTGTAATGCTAGATGCATTGTTACATTTGCAACGCGTTGCGCAAATAAAATTCAGTGTTGTAGCTGTGAATCTCGACCAGAAGCAGCCGGGTTTTCCTGAGCATGTCTTACCTGAGTATTTTGAGAGTAAAGGTATCGATTATTATATAATTGATAAAGATACTTACTCTGTTGTTAAGCAGAAGATTCCTGAAGGTAAAACAACGTGCTCTCTTTGTTCCAGGCTAAGAAGGGGGACGCTTTATAGTTTTGCCGAGGAAATTGGTGCTACGAAATTGGCGCTCGGGCATCATATGGATGATATGGTTGAGACTTTGTTCCTCAATATGTTTTTTCAAGCGCAGTTGAAAGGGATGCCGCCCAAGCTTCTTAGTGATGATAAGAGGAATATCGTTATTCGGCCGCTCGCCTACTGCCGAGAAAAAGATATAGCAAAGATTGCTGCTGATAGCGCATATCCTATTATTCCGTGTAACCTTTGCGGTTCACAAGAGAATCTCCAAAGGAAAAAAGTAAAGTCAATGATTGCGGAGTGGGATTTGGTAAATCCTGGGTGCGTGGAGAATATCTTTCATAGTCTACAAAACATAACCCCTTCCCAGATGGCCGATCGTAGTCTGTTCAACTTTGTAGATCTTTCTATTGATAGATCGGAAGCCCGCCCGCCATACAAATTTGAAGACGCAGCGGTTTCCTCATCCAGAGTTGAAAATTGGATTGATGTCGTTCAAATTTTGTAAAGATTCAATGACGTTTTTTGGGGGTGAAGAGGTTTTTGGAGGTCAAAAATGCATGAAGCTTACATTTTTGCCTTTTTTTGTAAAATGTGTGATTTTTTAAATTCAATAGAATCAGAAGGTTACGTTCATGAATGTTCTGTTTTGTTGGTCGGCCTTGAGCTATAAGGCAAAGACAGCTACACCATGCTCGATGTGCTGATGCACTTGCAGAAGGTCGCGCCGATCAAGTTCGAGATCGTGGCCGTGAACATGGACCAGAAGCAGCCGGGCTTCCCGGAGCACGTGCTGCCGGCCTACCTGAAAGAGCTGGGTATCGAATACCACATCGTCGAGAAAGACACGTATTCGGTGGTCAAGGAGCTGATTCCGGAAGGCAAGACCACGTGCTCGCTGTGCTCGCGCCTGCGTCGCGGCACGCTCTACACCTTCGCCGATGAAATTGGCGCGACCAAGATGGCCCTGGGTCACCACCGCGACGACATCGTCGAAACGTTCTTCCTGAACATGTTCTTCAACGGTTCGCTCAAGGCCATGCCGCCGAAGCTGCGCGCCGACGATGGTCGTAACGTGGTGATTCGCCCGCTGGCCTACTGCAACGAAAAAGACATCCAGGCCTACTCGGACTTCAAGCAATTCCCGATCATTCCGTGCAACCTCTGTGGTTCCCAGGAAAACCTGCAGCGTCAGGTGGTCAAGGAAATGCTGCAGGACTGGGAACGCAAGACCCCGGGCCGTACCGAGAGCATTTTCCGCAGCCTGCAGAACGTGATCCCGTCGCAACTGGCGGACCGCAACCTGTTTGACTTCACCAGTCTCAAGATCGACGAAAGCGCCGCATCGCGCTTCGTCAACGTGGTCAACCTCTGATTAAAACTGTGGGAGCGGGCTTGCTCGCGAATGCGTAGTGTCAGTCGACATCAATGTTGAATGACGCACCGCCTTCGCGAGCAAGCCCGCTCCCACATTTGGTTTTCGTTTCAATCCTCAGGAGAGGGCATGCGCGATTACAAGTGGCTCAATGAATACTGTCTGAACCGCTTCGGTTCGGCGGCTGAACTGGAAGCCCATCTGCCCGTTCCCAAGACTCCCGCGCAGTTACGCAAGATCAGCGACGATCGCTACCTCTCGATGATGGCGCTACGGGTGTTTCGCGCCGGGCTCAAGCACAGTCTGGTGGACGCCAAGTGGCCAGCCTTCGAAGAAGTGTTCTTCGGGTTCGACCCGGAAAAAGTCGTGCTGATGAGTGCTGAGCACCTTGAGCGGCTGATGCAGGACACGCGGATCATCCGGCACCTGGGCAAGCTCAAGAGTGTGCCGCGCAATGCACAGTTCGTACTGGACGTGGCCCATGAAAAGGGCAGCTTCGGCGAGTTGATCGCCGACTGGCCGGTGACCGATATCGTCGGGCTCTGGACATTCCTGAAAAAACGCGGACATCAGTTGGGAGGCCTGTCAGCCCCGCGCTTCCTGCGGATGATCGGCAAGGATACCTTTGTGCCGAGCTACGACGTGGTCGCGGCGCTGAATGCGCAAGACATCATCGACAAGGTGCCGAGCAGTCTGCGCGACCTGGCGTTGGTGCAGGACGTGTTCAACCAGTGGCATGAGGAAAGTGGCGGGCGGCCGATGAGCCAGATTTCGATGATGCTGGCTTATACCGTCAATCATTGAGACCGCGTCGCCCCCTTCGCGAGCAAGCCCGCTCCCACATTGGATTGCATTTCAATGTGGGAGCGGGCTTGCTCGCGAAGGCGAATGATCAGGCGACGGAAATCTCGCCCTCGCCAGCCAGCTTGCGGTTCAACTGATAACGCCAGCGCACATACAACAGTGCCGAGCAAAACACCGCCAGGCTCGCACCCATCTCCAGCAAACCGAAGATTTGCCGGTTAGGGTCATAAGCGGCCAATGCGCCCTTGATGAAATACAGGTTCACCACAAAGCACATCCATGAGTGCCCGCGAGGACTGCCGACGATCATGCCCGGCGCCAGTATCAGCAGTGGCACCAGTTCAATCAGCAGAATCACCCATGGCCGGGCGCCATGCAGGTCGGCGATCAGCAGGTAGTAGACGCACAGCAGGCCCACCAGCCCCAAAAAGCACAGCAGGCTGATGACGCGCATCGCCCGCACCCGCGGCTCGAGCCAGTCAATGGCGGGGGG